>NZ_JCAPET010000026.1:0-71993 GCF_059735245.1 Gorillibacterium sp. sgz306347 | reverse complement strand
CGGAAGAGTCGAACGTCGCCAAGCAACGGAAGAACCTGTGCAGCTGCGCAGGTTTTTTTATTTCTGCGGTAAGGTGGAGGATCTTTTGGCGAAGGCAAAGGCGGGTATTATGGGCATTTTATAAAAATACATAGGGTCTGTGACGGCCGAAGGCAACCCTTAAACGGTTACCGGAAGTCCCGTTGCGTCCCGGCTGATCCATTTGTTTTATCGCGCTGCAAAAGGTTTCTTGACACAAAAAATAGCCTTTTGTTAAACTTGCAATAATATACACAGGGCTTTTTTTCAAAACAAAAGGGAGGCTTCCATACAGTGTGGGAATCCAAGTTTCAAAAAGAAGGATTGACGTTTGACGATGTGCTTCTGGTGCCGCGCCGCTCGGAGGTTTTTGGTCCCAAGCAAGTGGACGTGTCCACCCGGCTGGGCAAAACGCTGAAACTGAACATGCCGTTGATCAGCTCGGCCATGGACACGGTCACGGAGGCCGTCATGGCCATCGCCATGGCGCGGGAAGGCGGTCTCGGCATTATTCATAAGAACATGTCCATCGCCCAGCAAGCCGAGGAAGTGGACCGGGTCAAGCGCTCGGAAAGCGGGGTTATCACCAATCCTTTTTCCCTCACGGCAGACCATCATGTTTACCATGCCGAAGAGCTGATGAGCAAGTATCGCATTTCCGGCGTGCCGATCGTGGATGAAACCAAAAAGCTGATCGGGATCATCACCAACCGCGACCTCCGCTTTGTCCATGACTATTCGATTAAAATCAGCGAAGTCATGACCCGCGAAAATCTGGTGACGGCACCGGTAGGAACCACGCTGGAGGAAGCCGAAGTGCTTCTGCAGCAGCACAAAATCGAGAAGCTGCCGCTGGTGGATGAAAACTACATCCTCAAAGGCCTGATTACCATAAAAGACATCGAAAAAGCGATCCAGTTCCCGAATGCTGCGAAGGATGCGCAAGGACGGCTTGTCGTCGGAGCGGCCATCGGCGTTTCGAAGGATTGGAAAGAACGCGCCGAAGCCCTCGTGAACGCTGGCGTCGACGCGATTGTGGTGGACTCGGCGCACGGTCATCACATTAACATTTTGAATACGGTAAAAGGCTTGCGGGAGACGTACCCGGACCTGCTCATCATTGCCGGAAACGTCGCCACCGCCGACGGAACCCGCGACTTGATTGAAGCCGGCGCTTCCGTGGTCAAGGTGGGCATCGGCCCCGGCTCCATTTGCACCACCCGCGTTATTGCCGGCATCGGCGTTCCGCAAATCACCGCCATTTACGACTGTGCCACGGTAGCCCGGGAATACGGCGTGCAAATTATCGCCGACGGCGGGATCAAATATTCCGGCGACATCACCAAGGCTTTGGCTGCGGGAGCGGATGTTGTAATGATCGGCAGCCTTCTGGCGGGCACGGAGGAAAGCCCCGGCGAGTTCGAGATCTTCCAGGGACGCCGGTTCAAGGTGTACCGCGGCATGGGCTCGATCGGCGCCATGAAGGAAGGCAGCAAGGACCGCTACTTCCAGGAGGACGAAACCAAGCTGGTCCCGGAAGGCATTGAAGGCCGCGTCCCTTACAAGGGACCGCTTAAAGATACGATTCATCAACTGGTAGGCGGGCTGGTGCAGGGCATGGGCTATTGCGGCACCCGCAACCTGGAAGAACTCAAGCTGGACACCACATTCATCCGGATTTCCAGCGCGGGTCTCCGGGAGAGTCATCCGCACGATGTGCAGATTACAAAAGAAGCGCCCAATTACTCGCTGTAAGAAGAGCCTCTATATACAAAGAGGAAAGGCCGGGGAGCAAAATCCCCGGTTTTTCTTTTGTTGGATAAAGGCCTATGATACAATAGGGAAATGAAATTTAGAATCGACGTGGGAGTGTGAATGGTGAAACGGTTTCATGGTATGAAGAAAAAGTTGGCGTTGGTTTTGGCGATTTCTTTTGTCGCCCCTCTCTTATCCGTAAAAAATTCGGCGGTTGAAGCCGCACCTAATGTAGAACCGAGCGCCAAAGCGGCGATTTTGATTGAAGTGGAAAGCGGGCAGGTGCTTTACGAAAAGAATGCGGACACGCCTCTGCCTCCGGCCAGTATGGCCAAGATGATGACCGAATACATCGTGCTTGACAAAGTGGCGAGCGGGGAGCTGACCATGGATACCATGATCCCGACCAGCCATTATGCCGCCAACGTCGGCGGGTCCGGCGGGCTGTTGGCCGAAGGGGATGAGCATACCGTTCAGGACATGCTGTACGGGCTGTCCATTAACTCGGCGAATGACTCCAGCGTGGCGTTGGCCGAAGCCATAGCGGGAAGCGAAGCCAAATTTGCCGAGATGATGAACCAGAAGGCCAAGGAAATCGGCCTTTCCGACACCACGCGTTTTACGAGCGCGACCGGCCTCATTCGTGACGATATTTCCGATCCCGAGCTTCGCAACAATCCGCTGGAAGGCGAAACGCTGATTTCGGCCCGCGATGTGGCCAAGCTGGCGGCTTCGCTGATTAAAGCGCACCCGGAGGTGCTCGAATTTACCAGCATTTCGTCGAAAAAATTCCGGGAACGGGACACCACGGAAATGCTCAACTGGAACTGGATGCTTCCCGGCCGAACCGAGAAATACGGCTATGAAGGAATGGACGGACTCAAAACCGGCCATACGGATGAAGCCGGCTGGTGCTTTACCGGAACCGCAAAGCGCGGCGATATGAGACTGGTGAGCGTCGTCATGAATACGACTCCTCCCGGCATAAGCAACCCGGACAACAATCAGCTGGAGGGCAGCCGGTTTACGGAAACCCGGAAGCTGCTGGACTTCGGCTTCAACAACTTTGAGATCAAGACCGTCGTGCAAAAGGATGCCGCAGTCGAAACGCTGCAAACCGTCCCGATCAAAAAAGGCGTCAAGAAGTCGGTCCCGGTTATGACCGGCGAAGACGTTACCATGGTTGTATCAAAAAGCATGAAAGAAAGCGAAATCGTAAAAACCGCTACTCCGGTCGAAGAAGGAACTTTGATCGCGCCGATTAAGAAGGGCGACGAAGTGGGCACCATGACAGTGAAATACGGAAAGGTCGAGAAGACGATCAAGCTGGTCGCGGCGGAGGATGCCAAGAAAGCCGGCTGGTTCCGCTTGTTCTTCCGCAGCGTGGGCGATTTCTTCTCCGGCCTCGGCAAGAAAATCAAGAGCTGGTTTTAACGGCCCGAGCTCATCTTTGTTGAACAGGGTTAGCAAGCAAGCCCGATAATCTGTCTCCTTGGGAGGAGTTTCAAGTGTTTGACGTTAAGCTGCTGAGAAACGAATACGAAACGGTGAAGCAGGCGATGGTAAACCGCGGGAAGACGCTGCACGACATCGACCGGTTTGCCGATCTGGACAAAAACCGGCGGGAGAAGCTGCAGGAAACGGAACAGCTCAAAAACCGCCGCAACGTCGTGTCCCAGGAGGTGGCCGCGAAAAAGCGCGCAGGGGAGGACGCCGAAGGGCTGATTCTTGAAATGCGGGAGGTTTCGGACCGCATCAAGGGCCTGGACGATGAAATCCGCGTGCTGGAAGCCGACCTGAACGACCTTTTGCTGGCTCTTCCGAACGTGCCCCATGCCTCCACCCCGGTGGGCGGCTCCGAGGAGGAGAACGTCGAGCTGCGCCGGGAGGGAACGCCGCGCGAATTCGGCTTCGCGCCGAAAGCCCACTGGGATATCGCGCAGGAGCTCGGCATTCTGGATTTTGAAGCCGCAGCGAAGGTCACCGGATCGCGATTCGTTTTCTACAAGGGCTTGGGAGCGCGGCTTGAGCGGGCGCTGATCAATTTCATGATGGACCTGCACAGCGACCGTCACGGCTATGAAGAAATGCTGCCTCCTTATATCGTCAATCGCGAAAGCTTGACCGGAACCGGGCAGCTGCCCAAATTTGCCGAAGATGTCTTCAAAATTGAGGGGACCGAATACTTCCTGATCCCGACCGCCGAGGTCCCGGTGACCAACTATCACCGCGACGACATCCTGACGGCTGATGACCTGCCGAAGAAATTCGTTGCCTTCAGCGGCTGCTTCCGCTCCGAAGCGGGATCGGCCGGGAGGGACACGCGCGGTCTCATCCGGCAGCACCAATTCAACAAAGTGGAGCTGGTGAAGCTCGCCAAGCCGGAATCGTCCTACGAGGAGCTGGAAAGCCTGACGGCCGACGCGGAGCAAGTGCTCAAGCTGCTGGGGCTTCCTTATCGCGTGCTTTCTCTTTGCACCGGGGATCTCGGATTCTCCTCGGCCAAAACCTACGATCTGGAGGTTTGGCTGCCGAACAGCGGCATGTACCGGGAAATATCCTCCTGCAGCAACTTTGAAGACTTTCAGGCGCGCCGGGCGAACATCCGGTTCCGCCGCGAGCCGAAAGCCAAGCCGGAATTTGTGCATACCTTGAACGGCTCGGGTCTCGCCGTCGGGCGTACGCTGGCCGCCATTCTGGAAAACTACCAGCAGGAAGACGGAAGCGTAGCGGTGCCCGAAGCGCTGCAGCCGTATATGGGCGGTGTAAAAGTAATCGCCAAAAAGTAGTGGTTGTGACCGCCTTTTGACTGTGGTAAAATTGCATTTGCCGCGTTTGCCTTTTCCTGACCGGAAGGCGGACGCCGACCCGGAGAGGTGGTCGAGTGGTTTATGGCAGCGGTCTTGAAAACCGCCGTGTTCGCAAGGGCACCGTGGGTTCGAATCCCACCCTCTCCGCCATATTGATTTGCATATGAAACCGTTCTGATGCCGGCGCAAGCTTGGCAAAGAACGGTTTTTTATACTTTCTTAAAAATTTTTATTCATCTTTTGGGACGAAGATTCGATATATATTGTAAGATAAAGGCAGTACATCCTGGTTCACTGAGCTCACAATGAGGTGACTGCATGAAGCGATGGCGCATACCCGGCATTTTTTTGTTTGTGTTTTGCTTCAGTATGGCGTGGTTTGATCATGGACAATCCTTCGCCGATAGCAAGCCGGTCAAAAACGTTCTCCTGCTCAATTCTTATCACAAAGGATTTGAGTGGACGGACGACCAAACAGCCGGGATTGAGGAAGCCTTTTTGCAATCCGAGCAGCCGCTGACGTTGTATACGGAATATCTGGACTGGAAAAGGTTCCCCGGAACGGCCGGAGAGAAAGAGTTTGTTGCCGCCTTGTACGAAAAGTACCGGACCATTCCTTTCGATTTGATCCTGTCGACGGATGACGCGGCGCTGCAGTTTGCCCTGGATCACCGAAAAGAGGCGTTTTCCAATGCGCCGATTGTGTTCAGCGGGTTGAATTCGGTGTCAACGGAGAGAATGCTGCAGGGCGAAGACCGGGTGACCGGCGTGGTGGAATCGATTGATCCGCGGGGAACGCTTGAATTGGCGATCCAGGTCCAGCCTGCTTTGAAAAAGGTCTACGTAGTATTCGACAATTCGGAAAGCGGGCTGTCTACCGGAGAGATTGTCCTTCAGGAAGCCAACCGACTCGGATTGGAGGCGATTGCACTCAACAAAGCAAGCCGGCAGGAGCTCCTTGAAACGGTGCGCTCCGCGGAGAAAGACAGCATCGTACTGATGACGACTTATTACAGCGACGCCTCGGGACGGATCGTGGAATTTGGCGAAATCTCGCGTCAGTTGAGCGACGCTTCGGCGGTGCCCGTTTACCATCTCTACGATTTTGGGCTGAAGAGTGGAGCCTTCGGCGGCAGTCTGATCAGCGGCAAGCGGCAGGGGGCGGAGGCGGCCTCTTTGGGGCTGCAGCTGCTTGCCGGCGACCTTCCGGTTATCGTGAAGAATTCGTCCGAGAGCGGCTTGCGGAAAGCGTTTGAATACACGCAGCTGGAGCGGTACGGCATTCCGTTGTCCGCTGTGCCGAAGGAAGCGGAGGTGCTGCACGAACCGTTCTCTTTCTACAAAACTTACAAATGGCTGGTGCTTGGAGTATTGGCCGTGTTTGCCGTAATGGTGGCTTTTTTGCTGGTTCTGGTGCTTCAGATCCGGCAAATCCGCAAAGTACGGCGTAAGCTGACCGAGAGCAACGAACGGTTCCAACGGGCGGCGGCCGGCTCCGACTCTGTCATTTGGGAGATTAATTTGGCAAACGGGGACTACTACCTGTCCCGCCGCTGGTACGAGCTGCTCGGTTATGTGAAAAGCTCCTTTTCTTTCACGGGGGCAGGGTGGGACAATTTCATTCATCCCGACGACCGGCCGGAAGCGGCAGCCAGGAGAGAAGCCCATTTGCGGGGGGAAACCCCTGTGTATGACGTGGAATACCGCCTGAGGGCAAATAACGGAGAGTACAGATGGTTTCAAGTAAGGGGGAAAATAACGCGCGACCGGGAGGGAAATCCGGCCCGGCTTACCGGTTCCATGACCGATATCACCGAGAGAAAAACGATGGAGACCAAGCTGCAGGCCAGCTATCAGGAACTGGAGACCACCTACGAGGAATTGTCCGCCATGCAGGACGAGCTGACCGAGCAATACGAAAAGCTGGTGGAAAACCAGAGCGTGATCAAGCAAAACGAAGAGCGGCTGCATGAGCTGGCCTACCGCGATGAAATCAGCGGCCTGCCCAACCGGCTGTCGCTGCTGGAGACCCTGAAGCAATTTGCGGGTTCGGACAAGGGCCTGAGGGGCGTTCTCTTCTATATCGACATCGACAACTTCAAATACATCAATGACACGATGGGCCATCCGTTCGGAGACCGGCTCTTAAGCCGAGTCAGCCGAAGGCTGACCGCTTTGACGGACGGCGTCGGCCTGATTTTCCGTCCGGGCGGCGACGAGTTTGCCATCTTCCTGGAGGCGGCTGCCGACGCGGAGGAGGCTTCGCATTATGCCGGTTACCTGCTGAGCGCCTTCAAGCAGCCCTTCGAGGTGGAGGGGAGCCATGTGTATCTCTCCGCAAGCGTTGGAGCCGCGCTGTACCCCGAGCATGGCGCAAGCGCGGACGACCTGCTGAAGAACGCGGATGTGGCGATGTATTACGCCAAGGAAATGCAAAAAGGCGGGCATATGCTATACAGCTCCTCGATGCAGCAGTCGTTCGACAAGCGGATGACGATCGAGAAGCACCTGCGGGGCGCGCTGGAAAACGGCGAGCTGTCTTTGCACTATCAACCGCAGTTTAACCTGAAGACGGGGGAAATTTCCGGCTTTGAAGCTTTGATCCGTTGGAACAATCCCGTGCTCGGACAAGTCTCCCCGCTTTCCTTCATTCAGGTGGCGGAGGAGTCGGGCCTTATCGTTCCGATCGGAGAATGGGTGCTGAAGACCGCCTGCCGGTTTGCGAAGGAGCTGCAGGACAGCGGCTGCCGGACGTATCAAATTTGCCTCAACATTTCGGTGTTCCAGCTGATTCAGGACGATTTTGTGGACATGGTGCTGCATCATCTGCGGGAAACGGGGCTGGAGCCCTGCCTGCTGGAAGTGGAGATTACGGAATCCATTTTTATGGAATCCATTGAGAACATTATCAAGAAGCTCGACCGTCTGAAGGAAGCGGGCGTCCGCATCGCGCTGGACGATTTCGGAACGGGATATTCCTCGCTGAGCTACCTGAAGCAGCTGCCGATTACAACGCTGAAAGTGGACAAATCGTTTATCGACAAAATCCCGGACGTGGAAAAGGAACGGTCGCTCACTGATTCCATCCTGATGCTGGGGCATCAAATGGGCCTGGAAGTGGTGGCCGAAGGGGTGGAGCGGGAAGAGCAATTCGACTACCTGCAAAAAACCGAATGCGACAAAATCCAGGGGTATTACATCGCCAAGCCGCTGGCCCAGCACGATGTCGCCCGCTGGATCAAGGAAGCCCCCTACCGCAAATACAAGCATACATAAACGCTGCCCGTTTGGAACAGGTTATAAGCGGGAGGTGGCTTATACGTGGACCATGAACTTCAACCGACCATCGACGCGAAGCTGATTGACGCCTGGCAGGCCGGACTGCCGGAATGCCTGAACCCGTCGGATAAAGCCGAGGTTCGGGGAGACGAAGCGGACCCGGACACCCTGCGGATTCACATCGACACCGAGGGCCGCAGCGGGTACACGTTCGACTTTGCCGTCCGGTATAAAGACGACCGGGAAATTGAAGTTTCTTTTACGGATGTGGACAAGGACAATCGTTCGGTAGACGAGCATACAGAGGAAATCCAGTCCCTGATCGAAGATTACGTGCGTCATATCCATGAATGCGCCCAACGCCTGCAGCGGTTGACGCACGCTTGACCACCACAGGCAGGGGATGACTGTATCTGCATGAAAATCCCCGCCGTTCAAAAGGAGGTGTCCGGATGCCAAAGGACATTCCGCAGCCGACCAATCCCCCGACGGGGAATGAGAAGCGCGACCGCAACAACCGGCCGCAGGAGCCGCTGTCGGGCTCCAAAAGCGTGAAAAATCGCGTTCGCCAGACGAAAAGCGAGGAAAATTGAAGAACCAGCCGCCACAAAACAGTCAAAAACGGCGCTTCTGCGGAAGCGGCCGTTTTTTATTTGATTGACAGCCTTCCGGATGTGATATACTGTTTATATTAACATAAACAGTTCTTAAATGGGCTGGATGGGGGTTTGACAAGATGGAATGGACCCGAGTACGCCGCTTCGTCCGGGAGGAGTGGCACCGCTCCAAATACGGTTATATGGCGACGCTGGTCTTTATTCTTTTTTTTGCCGGCTATCCGGAGCTTATGATCTGGCTGTTTGACGAGGACGAAGGAAGGCTCAGCGAGTTTCTCCGGGACATGATGTATATCGCCGGCACGCTGACCATGGGAACCTGTTACCGGAAACAGCATTTTAAATGGAAAATCAACTCTGCCGCGCGCAGGTTTTTGGCGGTTCAAATGACGCTTCCCGTTCGTACGCAAGAAATTGTAGCGGGCCGTTTGCTGCTGATGGGCATCGCCGTATGCGGCTCCGGGGCTGTCTTTTTCGGCACCCAGTTTGCCTTTTCGGCTCTTCTCCGGGGCGAATTGGACGGACCGAAAACCGCGGCGTATATCTTGTTTTGGCTGGGCATTGCGGCCGTTTGGGGCGTTCTGTATCTCTTCATGGAGCTGACTTGGTCGGGGGCCCGCTACCTGGTGGTGAACATTGCGGTAACTGTGCTTGTGATGGGCGGCATGACGTTTCTCTCCTGGAAAGGCTTTTATCTGGTACCCGAAGTTATCCGGCTGATTCAAAGCCATGGCTTATGGGCCGCCGCGTTATCTCTTCTTGCCGCCGCCGCTGCGGTCGGCTGGCTCGGACCCCGAATCGGCAGACGGCTCGACAGCCGCGATTTTGTGTAAAAGGAGGGGAGGTCTATGCGCATTCCGATCCGTATTTCGCAGGACAGCGCCGAGCCGATGTATCATCAGATCAAGGAGCAGCTCCGCGAGCTGATTTTCAGTCATGAGCTGAAAGAAGGAACCCTGCTTCCGTCGATCCGGGAGTTTGCCGCAGACCTCTCCTGCAGCGTGATCACGATTCGCCGGGTGTATCAGGATCTGGAGAATGAGGGACTGATCAAAACCCGCCAGGGGACGGGCAGCTTTGTCGCTCATGTCGAGGAACAGCGGCTGGAGGAAAGCCGGATGAAGCGGATGGAGGACGCGCTGCGGGAAGCGGTGGAGCTGGCCCTCCGGATGAACGGAACGCCGGAAGAAATTCGGATGACGGTGAACCGGCTGCTGGAGGAAGCCGGACCGGAGAGGGAGGAGAGCAGCGATGAGAGAGCATAAGGAGCAAATCCCGCTGCAGTTCAGCGGAGCAACCAAGGGACGGGGAGACGGGTTTCGCTTTGGCCCGGTCGATTTTGCGGCGGAGGAGGGGGCGGTAACCGCCCTGTTGGGCCCGAATGGCTCGGGAAAGACGACCCTGTTTCATTTGGCCATGAATTTGCTGAAGCCTGAATCCGGCAAGGTGGAGCTTTGGGGCGGCGCTTATCCGGGGGATGAAGTGGACATCAAGAAGCGAATCGGGTATGTGCCGGATCTTTCGGATTACACGGAGTTTGCCAAAACCCCCGATGCGCTGGGCAAACTATTTGCGGGCTGGTACGAGCAGTGGGACGATTGGTATTATCATGAGCTGCTGGAGCGGCTGCATGTGTCCCCGACGATCCGCCTGAGCAAGATGAGCAAGGGAACGGAGCGCAAGCTGGCCTTTTCGCTGGCGCTGGCGCACAGCCCGGACCTGCTGCTGCTGGATGAGTTTTCAGCGGGCGTCGATCCGTTTTCGCTGCGCGAGATGCATCAGATTCTGGCCCGCTACATGGAGACCGGCACGCGGACCCTGATCTTCTCTTCGCACAACCTGGAGGAAGTCCGGCGGCTGGCGGATTACGTCGTGCTGCTCTCGGGAGGGCAGCTGCTGGGCCGGTACGAGAAGGATGCGCTGAGTGAAAGCTGGCGCAGAATTTGGGTTGAGCGGCTTCCCGCCGATGTCGGACGGTGGCCGGGGGTCGTCCGGGTGGAAACAGACCCGCCGCGGCTGGTCTGCCGGGACGGAGCCGAAACGGAACGGTCGCTCGCCGAAAGCGGCATTCGGACGACACACCGGCAGCCGTTGGAATGGGACGAGCTGCTGGGCTTTCTCATTGAGGAAGCCGCTCCGTCCCAAAAAGTTTAAGTGCGGCATCCGTCAAGTTACGGCTGCCGAAAAGCTTGCCGATAACGCGCCGCTTGCAGCTGCATCGGGGCGGGAACAGAGAAAAGAGCCGGTCCGCGTACGAATAATCGTACCCGGAACCGGCTCTTTGAGTTTCAACGTGGACGGTCGGGAAAGAGGTTAAGCGTTTTGCCTCCGGTAGAGGTCGGCGAGAAAACGCACCAGCGTATCGGCGAGCTGTACCGGCGTTTCCAGCATGCTCATGTGCCCCGCGCCCTCCAGCGTCACACGGACGATGTTTTCTTTTTCGACGGTAAAGGTTTTTTCGGGCGGGACCACGCCGTCCCGTTCGCCCGCTACCAGCAGCACCGGGACGGAGGCGTTCTCCAGCACGCGGTTCCGGTCGGGCCGCCGCTTCATACCCTCCTGGGAAGCGGCGGCGCCGTGCGGCGATGTGCCGCGGCCGATTTCGACCGCCCGCTTCACCTGGTCCTGCTGCCGGATCAGGTTCTCGGGAGCAAACAGCTTGGGGACCAGCCCGTCGACAAACGCCCCGATGCCGGATTCCCGGATGGTGGCGATGCCCTTGTCCCGGTTGGCCCGCCCTTCATCTGTGTCTGGCCGAGCAGTGGAATGAATCAAACCGAAGCCGGCCAGCCGGTCGGCGTAACGCTCCGCCAGAGCCAGCGTGATATACCCGCCCAGCGAATGGCCGAGCACAACCGGTTTTTCGTCAAGCGCCAGGTGATCGATCAACCCGGCGATATCGCCGGCGAAGGCCTCCATCTCATATACGTCCTCGTCGGGAGCGGACGATTGGCCGTGCCCCCGCAGGTCGGGGACAATGACCCGGCAGCGTTCGGCCAGCATCGGCACCACCCGCTCCCAGTAGAGCGAGCTGCCGCAGAAGCCGTGCAGCAGCACGAGCGGAACGCCGCTTCCCCAATCCCCGTACGCAAGGGAAACTCCATTATGTTCAACCTTGTGCCAAGCCATCGTCTTCCGCCTCCAATTCCTCGATCCGTACGGGTTTTCCCGTATGGGCCGAAATGTTGGCGGCCAAGGTAATGCGATGCGTCCGCAAAGCGTCCTGATAGTCGGAACGGATGACCGAACGGTCGCCTGTCCGCAGGGCGTGAACGAACGCTTCGTTTTCTTTGTACAGCGGGTCGCTCGCGTTTTTGTATTCCGTCACCAGCCCCGGGCCCGTGACCTTCAGGCAGGATTCGCGGATCTCCAGAATTCCCTTGTCCGTGTAGAGGTCCAGCCCGACCCGATGATACGTGGGCAAAAGACATGTGTTGGATACGGTGGCCGCCGCCCCGCTCTCCAGCTTCATCGTGACGGTCCCCACGTCATAAATGTCCACGCCCTCCACCTGCTCGTGCATGACCCGGCGGCTGTACGCGGCGTAAACCTCCGTAACCTCTCCGCAAAGAAGGCGGAGCATATCGGTCATATGGGTCGTTTGCTCGACAAACTGGCCGCCCGAGCTGGCGTAGGTGATCCACCAGTCGGCCATCGGCATCGTGCCCATCCAGTAGCCGAGGGCCATGCCGACCGTTTCGCCTTCCAGGAGCGTGCGGGCCCGTTCGACGGAATCCAGGTAGCGCCAATGATAACCGACCGAGGTCAGCAGGTTGGAGCGGCGGACCATTCCCGCGATCCGGCTCGGCAGCCCGTTGTCGACGCCAAGCGGTTTTTCCACTAGAAAGGGAATGCCCCGCTCGATCAGGGTTTCCTCCAGCCCTTCATGGGAGCTAGGGGGAACGCAAATATAAACGGCGTCCAGCTTCCGGCCGTCGAGCATATCGGCGAGCGATTCATAGGCTTTGGCGTCCGGCCAGGCTTGAGCCGCCTGCTCGGAATGTGCCAGGTTCGCCCCGGTAAATGCGGCGGCGGTAACGCCTTCGATTTTGGCGAGTTGGTTCTGATGCGCCTGGGAGATGCCCCCGGTGCCGACAAAGCCGATCTTTAACGTCATGGGATCGCTCCTCTCCGCAATGAAAGTCTGATTTTATTATACGTATCTTGTCCGCCCGGGCAAACCGCTTCACGCCCGCCGGTGATGGGCTTCTTTCGTTCAAATGAGGAGTCAAGGGGCCGGATCGCGAAAGGTATTGGCCGCTTCGGTGAACTCAGAGCGGCTTTTGGCAAATTCGTCGGTCAGGGTCCAGAAAATAATTTGGTGAAAACGGTCCGGGGTTTCAATCGTCGTCACGAGGTAAGTGAGAGAAACGCCGTCAACACGGCCTTGAAGCTCAAACTGCAAGGCGGCATGGCCGCCGGCGTGGACCGCCCGGGGATCGGTAAAAACCGGCTGGCGGACGGAAGCCTTCATTCTCCCTCCGCGCACAAGCTCGGTGTAATTCTGCAAAGTGGTATCCGGCGGAAAACCGCCGGCATCCTCCGAGATCACGGCCAGAAACCGGGACTCCCCGGCTTTGCTCGCCTGAATGGCGGCGTCGGGGACCAGACTGGTTTCGGCTTTCCAGCCGGCCGGAAGGGTGATCCGGGATTCGCCTTCCGGACTTTCCAAAAGAAGCGGCGCGTCTTCCGGCTGTGTCGTGCCGGAGGGGAGGCTGCCGCCGGGCGGAACGTCTGCGCCGGAAGCTCCCCCGTTGACCGCCGCGGCGGATGGGGATTCCGGCCGGGACTCCGCCTTCGCCTCGGCTCCGCCAAAGGGGAGCACCTCATCTGTCAGCAGGATGGAGGAAGCTTGCTCCTCGGGTTGGGCGGGCAAGGAGAGGACCGAGTCCGAGCCGGAATGCGCAGGCGCCTCGCAAGCCGACAAAAGCATCCCGGCTCCGAAGGCCAGCAGGACGATAGCGGACGGTTTGCGTGATCCGTCCATGGCCATCCCTCCTTCGAACGGATGCTTTTGCGCAGAGAATGTACACACCTTTACCCTGGACGGGCGCGGTTCAAACACGGGTGGAAACGTCCGGGACGTTTTTCCGAGTATTGAAATAATGAAAGCTTGGCTTTATGATGAGTACAAATCGTCGCGCCGTCCCGGTTAAAACAGCATATTCCCCAGGAATGAAACCGCTTTATTCCGGCAGGCCGACAAATGGAAAGCAGGAGAGGAAAAGATGAAGTACAAGAACCCGATCATTCCCGGCTTCTATCCGGACCCCAGCGTATGCCGGGTCGGAGACGATTATTATCTGGTCAACAGCACGTTTGAGTATTTCCCGGGCATTCCGGTTTTTCACAGCAAGGACCTGGTGCACTGGGAGCAGATCGGCCACTGTCTGACCCGGAACAGTCAAGTCCGGCTGGAAAAAGGGTACCCGAACGGCCTCGGCATTTATGCGCCGACCATCCGTTACCACGAAGGGCGCTATTACGTCATCAGCACCAACATCGCAGGAGGCGGCAATTTTCTGGTTTGGACCGACGATCCCTACGGCGAGTGGTCCGACCCGGTCTGGATCGATTTGCCGGGCATCGACCCCTCCCTCTTTTTCGACGAGGACGGGAAAGTGTATTACACCGGGACATCCCAGACGATTTACCTGTGCGAGCTCGATGTGAACACCGGCAAGGTGCTGAGCGAGCCGAAATCGATCTGGGCGGGGACGGGCGGGGCCGATCCGGAAGGGCCGCATCTGTACAAAATCGGCGGCTATTACTACCTGCTGATTTCCGAGGGGGGAACTTCCCAGGGGCATATGGTAACGGCGGCGAGGAGCCGGACCGTCGACGGGCCTTACGAGCCTTGCCCGAGGAACCCGGTGCTGTCCAACCGCAGCATGCCTTTGCCGGTGAAAGCCACGGGACATGCGGATCTGATACAGGCGCACGACGGAAGCTGGTGGGCCGTCTGCTTGGCCATTCGGCCGGTTCCCTATCCGGAGCGGCATCACTTGGGCCGAGAAACCTTTTTGGCGCCGGTGATGTGGGACGAAGAGGGCTGGCCCGTGATCGGAAACAAGGGCACCATCGTGCTGGAGATGGAAGCGCCCTGCTTGCCCGAAGTAACCTACCCCAAAAAAGCGGTCCGGGATGATTTTGACGCCGGAAAACTGGACCTTAGCTGGAATTTTATCTACAATCCCAATGATGAGCTGTGGTCGCTGGACGAGAAGAACGGATGGCTGGCCTTGCGGGGCAACGCCGTCAGTCTGAACGACCAGGAGACCTCCGCCTGGCTGGGCAGGAGGCAGCAGCACATGGACTGCTCCGTCCGGACGCTGCTTTCGTTTGCCCCTAGGAGTGACGGGGAAGAGGCGGGGTTAAGCGTGTTTCTCAACTGCGACCACCATTATGAGATCGCGCTTGCCCGGGTGGACGGCCGGAGGTCCATCCTCTTCCGCAGAAAGATCGGAACCCTGTGGAAGGTGGAGCAGTGCGTCCCTTATGAGCACGACCGCGTGATTTTGGGTTTGGACGCCAGCCCGACCATGTACCGGTTCAGCTACGCGCCGGAGGGCGGCGAACCCGCACCGCTGGGTGAAGGGGAAGTCCACTATTTGTCCACGGAAGTGGGCGGGAAGTTCACCGGGGCCTACATCGTGCTGTATGCGACCGGCAACGGCAGGGACTGCGCGAATGCGGCTTATTTCGATTGGTTTGATTACAACCCGTTGGCGGATTAGGTGTTTGGCTTAGCAGTGAGCCGCTCAAGCTGGAAAAAATAAAGCCAAGGGAGCTTCCCCAAAGGAGCTCCCTTGTTGTTTACCACTTCGCAAAAATAATTCGGAGTCACTACCTTAATGAAAAGGCTAGGGGATGTATTCTTTCCGGTCTGGTTACAGAACCTCGTTATTGGGCATAAAAAAACCGCAGTCAGCCGACTGCGGTCTGTTTCTTATGTATGGTCGAGACGACAGGATTTGAACCTGCGACCTCTTGCTCCCGAAGCAAGCGCTCTACCAAGCTGAGCCACGTCTCGATGGGTTGTTCACCCGCCGGTTTTAACACCAGCAAAAAAGATTATATCACATCGGATAGAAAAAGCAAACCTTTTTTCGCAAGCAATCAAAAAAGATTTTTGAAAAAGCATGAAAAAGGGATTGAAAGTTCGGGCGAAGGGGAGTAGAATGGTCCTCAGAACAAATTGACCAAATTGGACATTTAGTCACTTTTCGTCGAAGGAGGTGAAACCGATCGCTACCATAGACAGAAGGCAGGCTGTACTGGACGCCGCCGCCCGCTCTTTCAGCATCTTCGGCTACAAAGCCACCACCATGGACAAAGTAGCCCGCGACGCCAATGTGGGCAAGGGAACGATCTATACGTTTTTTGCCGACAAGGATGAGCTGTTTCGGGCCATCATGGACCGGTTCATTCAGCAGATGAAGCAGGTGGCGGAGTCGGTGCTGGACGAGCAAACGTCCTTTTTTGAAAATTTGCATCAGGTGCTGCTGGCGATGGTCCGGTTCCGCGAATCGCATGAGTTGACCATTCAGCTGACGCACGAGGCGCGCAACATGGGCACGCCCGCGGCGGCGGAGGCGCTCGCCAGCGTGGAGCAGGCGATCATCGGCTTTATCCGCCGGGAAGTAGAGCGGGCTTTGGCGCGGGGCGAAATTCGGCCGTGCGATCCCGAGATCACCGCTTTCGTCATGCTGAAGCTTTACGTCGCCTTTGTATTTGAGTGGGGCGAAAAGCACGGCAAGCTGCAAAACGAGCAGATCGCCGAGCTGTTCCGCTTGTACCTGATCGAAGGGCTGGCTTTGCCCCAAGACTGACGGGACGGGGGAAAGCGGGACGTTCCTCCGCAGGAAAACGCAAGAACGCCGATTGACTACAGACGGCTGGCAGCCGAAAAGAGAAATTTTATCATCAGAAAGGATAGGGCAGGAAACCGATGAAAACAAAATCGTTAGGCAGTGAGCTGTCGTCCATTGTCCGCAACAAAAAGGTATTGATCCCGCTTATCGCGGTGCTGCTGGTGCCCCTTATGTACTGCGGGATGTTCCTGTGGGCGTTTTGGGACCCGTATGACAAAATGGATGTGCTTCCCGTGGCGGTCGTCAACAGCGACCAGGGAGCCGAGTTTAACGGAGAGTCGATGAACGTCGGCCAGCAATTGGCGGACAAATTAAAGGAAAGCAAGGATTTTGACTGGCAGTTTGTCAGCAAGGAGAAGGCGGAAAGCGGCCTGTCCAGCCGGACGTACTACATGGCCATTGAAATTCCCGCCGATTTCACCGAGAAGGTCACGACCGTGCTCGACGATCAGCCGCAGCAGGCCGAGGTTTATTACCTTCCGAACGAAAGCTATAACTTCCTGGCCGGTCAAATCGGCAAAACGGCGATGGAACGGATCAAGGGCGAGCTTTCCCGGAATGTGACCGAAGCCTACACCCAAGCGACGTTCGAAAGCGTGCAAAAGCTGGCGGACGGCATTGGGCAAGCGGGAGACGGAGCCAAGAAACTGGCCGACGGCTCCCAGCAAGTGGACGAAGGCATTCAGACGGTCAAAACCAACCTCGAAAAGCTGACCTCGGGCGCCGGAGAACTGGCGAGCGGCGTCAAGCTGGTGGATGAAAACACCGCCAAGCTGGCGGGAGGAGCCGCCCAACTGGATGGCGGTCTGCAAACCCTGGACGGCAGCGCCGGGCAGCTGGCGAGTGGGGCGACCGAGCTGAAGAACGGAGCCGACGCGCTGGGCGACGGCCTCGACAAGCTGGTACAGGGCGCGGCGCCGCTCAAGGCTGGCGTGAGCGCGCTGAAGGACGGCGCGGGCGCGCTCAGCGGCGGCATCGACGAGCTGCACCAGGGCGCCGGGACTTTGGCCGGCGGGCTGGGGCAGCTCGCAGAAGGCGGCGGCAAGCTGTCGGCCGGAGCCGCGCAGGCGGCGGGCGGAGCGGGCGAGCTGGAGAAGGGCCTCACGGCTTCCAAGGAAGGCATGGCGAAGCTGTCCGCCGGTTCCGACGGCGTGACAGGCGGCCTGGAAGCCTACGCAAAGGCCCATCCGGAGCTGGCGGAGGACCCCGGCTTTGCGAAACTGCTCGCGGCGAGCAAGAGCGTCAGCGAAGGGCTGAAATTGGCCGCCGAGGGGCAGGATAAGCTGTCCGCCGGAGCGCAGCAAGTGGCCGCCGGTACGACCCAGCTGCAGCAAGGGCTCGATCAGCTGAACAGCAAGCTGAAAGAAGCGCAGGGCGGCGGCGAACAGCTCGCGGCCGGAAGCGCCAAGCTGCAGGCGGGCGCGGGCCAGCTGACGGCAGGCATCGACCGCCTGGCGGACGGCGCGGACCAGCTGATTGCCGGTGCCGGGCAGCTGCAGGCGGGCACCGCCAAGCTGTCGGCCGGTGCCGGGAAACTGGCGGACGGCACGAGCCAGCTGACCGCCGGTACGCACAAGCTGGCGACGGGCGCCAGCGAGCTTCACAACGGCGCCGAGCAGCTGAGCGCCGGTACGGCGAAGCTGGCGGGCGGAGCGGATCAAGTGGCGAGCGGCGCGGGACAGCTGGACGAAGGCGCCGGCAAGCTTGTTGACGGCGCATCCCAGGTCGCCAGCGGCAATGCCGAGCTGGCCGACAAGCTGGGCAGCGCCGACAGCGAAACCGGCAAGCTGAAGCTGAGCGACGCCAACATGGCGATGTTCGCCGGACCGGTGGAGATCAACGAACAGAAATTTACCGAAGTGCCGAACTACGGCACGGGGTTTGCGCCTTACTTCATTTCGCTGGGGCTGTTCGTCGGAGCGCTGCTTCTGACGATTGTCTTCCCGATCAAGCAGCCTGCTGCGGCACCCAAGAACGGCTTCAGCTGGTTCACCAGCAAATTCCTGATTGTAGTGGGCGTTGGCACGATCCAGGCGCTGGCGCTGGACCTCATCCTGCTCACGGTGCTTGGCCTCAAGGTGCAAAGCATACCGTTGTTCCTGATGATGTCTATCCTGACGAGCATCACGTTTATGACCATCATTCAGTTCCTGGTTACGGCCTTCGCCGATGCCGGACGGTTTGTGGCGATCATTCTGCTGATCCTGCAGCTGACCACCTCGGCCGGCACCTTCCCGGTGGAGCTGCTGCCGAACTTCCTGCAGCATTTCCACAAGCTGCTCCCGATGACATACTCCGTCTTTGGCTTCAAGGATGTCATCTCCAGCGGCAACTTCACGGCCATGTGGGAGAACGCGGGCGTCCTTCTGGGGTACATCGGCGTATTCGCCGCTCTCACCCTGACGTACCTCGTGATCACCTTCAGCCGAAACTGGGCCGGCGAACGGGAAAACCATGAAACCAACCTGGCGATGTAACAAGCCGCTCCGAGCGGACGCCAAAGCCGCCATGCCAAAGCGCATGGCGGCTTTCTTATGTCCATCGCTCACGTTGCCTTACCCGCCGAATGTCATACGAACAGCGCTCCGCTTTGGACGGATGTCACTACCGGACGCCGTTCGGATTTTATATCCTGAGAAGGCGTAAGAGCTGCTCCGTGCCCATTCGTTCCGTATTCAAAAGGGCACGTTTTGTCTCGCGCCCCGATTTGCGCTAAAATGGATAAGATCGATTCGCCAATCCTCCAATGTTCCGCTAAACCAAACAAAGAAAGGAAGTGACCGAATGGACATTTTAAAAGCAATTATTCTGGGCATCATTGAAGGCCTGACGGAGTTTCTTCCTGTCTCTTCAACCGGCCATATGATTTTGACCGCCCATCTTCTGGACTTTACCGGAGAACGGGCCAAAACCTTTGAAATTGTCGTACAGCTTGGTGCGGTCCTGGCGGTCGCTGTCCTCTATTGGCGCAAATTTATCGATTTGCTCACGGTGTTCACCAAGAGGGCCCGGGAAGAACGCAAGCATCGCCTTAACCTGCTGCACATCATTCTGGCCATGATTCCGGCCGCCGTAGTCGCTCTCCTGCTGCACGGATTTATCAAAAAATATCTGTTCGGGCCGGAGCCCGTATTGGTCAGCCTCATTGTGGGCGGGATTCTGATGATTGCGGCCGAACGCTCGAAGCGTAAAGTCACCTCGCCCGAAGTAGACGACATTACCTACAAGCAGGCGTTTGGCATCGGCTTGTTCCAGGTGCTGGCCTTCTGGCCGGGCTTCTCGCGGTCCGGCTCGACGATTTCCGGCGGGATTTTCCTCGGCACGAGCCAAAAAGCGGCGGCCGAGTTTACGTTCCTCGTTTCGGTGCCGATTATGTTCGGCGCAACCGGCTATGACTTGTACAAAAGCCGGGAGCACCTGGCGGTGGACGATTTGGGGATGTTCCTCGCCGGTCTGGCCGCTGCGTTTGTCGTCGGCATGATCGCGATCGTCGGCTTTCTGAAGCTGATCAAGCGCGTCAAGCTTTCCTATTTTGCCTACTACCGGTTCGTGCTGGCCGCGGTGTTTTACTTCTTTGTCATCCGCTAATTCCAGTTTGCCCAAGTGTCCTACATAAATAACCCGCCGTTCCGAGTGTTCGAGCTCCCGTACTGCAAAGGGGCTTCCCGGAATAGGCGGGTTAATCTTTATAGCGGCTTTCTCTCCTATGCGGCAAACGGCTGCCGGCCTCCCCGGATTCCCGGCGATTACGGCCGGAGTCTTCCGAAACGGCCCGACTTAGTCCTCGTCCTTTGCCGTGTCCAGATCTTCCAAGGGATCTTCCTCCGTGCGCACGTTGCCGATGATCTCCACACGCCCGATGCGGTGCTCCTCCCGTTCGCGCACGATAAAGGTCAATTCCCCGAACGGCTGTGTCTCTCCTTCGCGTAGGTGCGGGAAATGCTCCAGAAGCCAGCCGCTGATCGTGTCGACGTCTTCGCTGTGCAGGTTCACGTGCAGCAGGTTGTTGACGTGGGTTAAGGAAAGCTTGCCGTCCACGATGACGTGATTGTCCCCGACCGTCTCGATGTCCGGTTTTTCTTCCGTGTCGAATTCATCCCGGATTTCGCCGACGATTTCCTCGATGATGTCCTCCAGCGTGATCATCCCGGCCGTTCCTCCGAACTCGTCGACCAGCAGCGCCAGATGAACCTGCTCCTTTTGCATGCGGGTCAGCAGGGTTTTGACCGGAATGGTTTCGGGTACGGACAAAATCGGGTGCAGGAGCGTCGAAAAGTCAAAGTTGGGGTTGTCGTCGTATTCCAGAAAAAATTGCTTCGTGTTGACCATCCCGATGACCTCGTCCTTGCTGCCGGCGATAACCGGGAACCGGGTGTATTTCTCTTCCTTGATGGTCCGCAGGTTTTCCGCCAGCGGTTGCTGGGTCGACAGGCACGCCATGTCCATGCGGGGGATCATGATCTCGCGGGCCAGCAGGTTATCGAAGTTGAAGATCCGGTCCACGTACCCGAATTCCTCCCGGTTGATTTTGCCGCTTTCGTAGCTTTCCGAAAGAATGATCCGCAGCTCTTCCTCCGAGTGGGCTTCCTCTGCCTCGGTGGCGGGCTTGACGCCGAACAAGCGGACGATGCCGTTGGCGGAGCCGTTCAGCAGCCAGATAAACGGGTACATGATTTTATTGAAAACAACGATGGCCGGGCAAAAAAGCAGACAAATTCGCTCGGTTTTGCGGATGGCGAACGTTTTGGGCGCAAGCTCGCCTACTACGACGTGAAGAAACGTAACGACGATAAAGGCGATGAGAAAAGACAGGATGGAAGTCAGCGTTTCCGGAACGTGCAGGCTTTCGAAGAGCGGGTGCAGCAGCCGCTCGACCGTAGGTTCGCCCAGCCAGCCGAGTCCCAGCGCGGTAATCGTAATGCCCAGCTGGCACGCCGAGAGGTAGCCGTCCAGGTTATTGACAACCTTTTGCACGGACAGCGCGTTTCTTCTGCCCTCCGCCACCATTTGGTTGGCGCGGCTTGGCCGCAGCTTGACGACGGCAAATTCGGTAGCGACGAAGAACGCGGTCGCCGCGATCAATAGGACAAACAAGACAAGGCTCACGCTGATACTCAACTTGCATTCCTCCCGTGTAAGGTAAGTGAATGGATAAAAACGGTTGCAGCGGGAGCCTGTTGCAGCCGTTCACGCCCGCGTGCCGCTTCTTTGACAGGGTATGGCAAACCTTTTATGATGAAAGCAGGCCGGGCTCCCGGGGCGGACAAGGTCAGCCGAAACCGGGAGTCCTGAGAGTTAAATAACCGATTCGGGAGTCCGTCAAACGGCAATGGCTGCCCGGTACGGCCGAACCGCGGGAATGGCGCAAAAAACGCTTTGTTCCCCGAAGCCCCTTTTTTGAACCCCCGGATCTTGGGTAAGGATATCGTAATCGTAGTCAGCTGGAGGGGTCGATGTGAAATCCTGGCGGTTTTTCAGGTTTATCCTGGCGGTAATCGGCATTTTGCTGATTATTTTCCTGGGGCACAAGGTCAGCTTTATTTTTCGGCCGTTTCTTTCGTTTGCCCGCATCATGATTGTGCCGCTGATGATTTCTCTCTTCCTGTATTATCTGCTCCGGCCCGTTGTGGATTACATGGAGAAGCAAAAATTAAAGCGGATGTACGCGATCCTGATTCTTTACCTTCTGTTTGTGCTGATCATCGCCGTGCTGTCGCGCAGCGTGTGGCCCTATTTGCGGGATCAAATCCTGCTGTTCGTCAACAGCGCGCCTACGTTTATGGAGAACCTGCGGGATCAGTACGAACGGCTGCAAAGCAACGGGTACCTGTCCAAGCTGTTTCCGGAAAGCTCGACGGGAGAGCTCCCGCTTTCCGATTACCTCGACCAGGGCTTTAACATGGTTTCGAATTACGTCGCCAGCTTGAGCGGGTTCATTTCCAGCTTTGTCATCGTGGCCGGTACGGTTCCGATCCTGCTGTATTACCTGCTGAAGGAAGGACGCAAGCTGGGGCGCATTCTGCTGCGGCTCGTTCCCCGCTCGTACAAGGCGGAAGCGAAGGACATGCTGGTGGAAATCGACTCGGCGCTCAGCAGCTTTATCGTCAGCCGCGTGCTGATTAACGTAGCGCTTGGGGTCATGATGTTCATCGGCTTCCTGATCATTGACCTGCCTTACGCGCTTCTGCTGACGCTGGTTTCCATCGTGCTGAATTTTATCCCGTATGTAGGCGCACTGCTCGCGGCCATTCCGGTCGTGATCGTCGCCTTTATCGAGTCGCCGATGCTGGCCCTCTGGTCGATCATTATTATTGTCATCGCGCAGCAAATTCAGGACAACGTATTGTCGCCGATGATCTATGGCCGCAGTCTGGAAGTCCATCCGATGACCATCATCGTGCTGCTGCTGATCGGCGGCGACCTGTACGGCATCATGGGGATGCTGCTGGCAATTCCGATCTATATGGTGTTAAAGATCATCGCCAAGCGGGTGTACAAGCTGTTCCTGGCCGACAAGTTTGATGAAATAGTCGGCTAGTGCGCCGAAGGATGCCGGGTAGCGCTATTGAAAAAGCAGGTCCTGCGGGCGGCTGTGAAGCCCGGGAGGACCTGCTTTTTGTATTCATCGCCGCAAACGGACGGCCGCATCAGGATTTGCTCAGCCAGACGCGCATCAGCGAAAACAGCTGGATCAGGTTGACCGGCTTGCTGATGTAATCGGACGCCCCCGACCGGAGCGCCTGCTCCCGGTCCTGCTTCATGGCTTTGGCGGTCACCGCGATGATCGGGAGCTGGCGGAAGGCCGGTTCCTTGCGGATCAGCTCGATGGTCTCGTAGCCGTTCAGGTCGGGCATCATAATGTCCATCAAAACAAGGTCTACAGCGGGCTGCCGCTGCAAAAAACGAAGGCATTCTTCGCCGCTGTAAGCGGAGTACACGATCATTCCCTTTTGCTTCAGGGGCTGGGACAGCGAAAAAACATTGCGCGGGTCGTCGTCGACAAGGAGAACCGTTTTGCCGCGGAAGGCCGCATCCGGGTCGTCCTCGGCTGCCGCATCCGGATCGGAAGGAGCGGACACCGGTTCGTCGGCCGCCGCCGCCGTTTCCGCAATGACCGCCAGCGCCGCGGCTTCGCTCGGGTTTTCCAGGGCGGGGAGGTACAGCGTAAAGACGCTTCCTTCCCCTTCCCGGCTGCTCAACGCGATGCCTCCGCCCAGCAGGCGGGCCAATTCGCGGGAGATGGAGAGCCCGAGGCCGGTTCCGCCAAACTGCCGCTGGATGTACTCGTCCCCTTGGTTAAAGGCGTCGAAGATCTGTTCCTTCTTGTCTTCGGCAACCCCGATCCCGGTGTCCGTCACTTCAAAGGCGATAAAGCGGTTGTAGGGGAGGACGGGAAGCTCGGGCAGGTCGATGTCCTCCCGGTTCACGAGCGTCATCCGAAATCTTACAAACCCGTTCCGGGTGAATTTGATCGCGTTTGAGAGCAGGTTGTTGACGATTTGCTGAACCCGCTGTCCGTCGGAGTAAATCAGATCGGGGACGGCGCTTTCCTTTTCCACCTGGAGCGGGATTCCCTTTTGCTGTGCCAGGGGAGAGAACAGGCGCTCCACGGTGCCGGGCAGCTCGCTCAAATTAACCGGGCCGAAATCGATGTTCATTTTGCCCGCTTCCACTTTGGACAGGTCCAGAATGTCGCTGATCAGCTTCATCAGATCGTTGCCTGCGGAATGGATCATATGAGCGTATTGCCGTTCTTCCTCCGTCAGCGTGCCATTTGCGCTTTCGCTCAGAAATTGGGAGAGAATCAGCATGCTGTTCAAAGGGGTCCGAAGCTCATGCGACATGTTGGCCAAGAACTCGGATTTGTAGCGGGAGCTCAGCTTCAGCTCCTCGGCATACCGCTCGATGTCTTCCTTGGCCTTTTCGGCTTCGTTGGATTTTCGGTTGGCGAGGCCGATCTGCTGCGCAAGCTGCTCGTTGACCGCATGGATTTCCTCCGACTGGGACTGGATTTCTTCCGCCTGAACCTGCAGATCGACGTAGAGCTTTTGCGTTTCGCGATACAGCTGTTCGATTTTTGCCGCGCTGACCGTAGTGTGGAGCGCCGCTCCAAAAGCGGCCGCCACCCGGCTCACGTATTCCAGCTGAAGGGGACCGAATGTCTGGAGCGAAGCCAGCTCCAGCACCGCCAGCACTTTGTTCTCAAAGGCGACGGGCAGAAGCAGCAGGCACTCCGGCGCCGATTGGCCGAGTCCCGAACGAACGGTTATGTAATGGTCCGGCAGCTCCTGAAGCAGCAGCCGGCGGTTTTCTTTGGCACATTGGCCGACTAACCCCTCTCCGGTGCGGAAAGCCGCCTCGGTTTCGGTGTCCGAATCGTTCCGGATGGAGCCGGCGTAGACAGCGGTACGGACGTATCGTTCCGGGGCCGAATCATCCCCCCGGACATAAAGGGCTCCATAGGGAGCTTCCAACTGCTCCGTCAGCTTCGAAAGAAAGGTCTCCGCCAGCCTCTTTACGTCACTCACGCCTCCAAAGGAAGCGGTGGTCTCCACCGTGCCGCGCTCCAGCCAGCTTTGCTGCTCGTACCGGTCCAGCAATTGGTTTGCGGTGCGGGCCAGGTCGCCGACCTCATCCGAATGCTTCACTTCTATGCGCGCGCCCGTTTCCCGCGATTCGGCGATTCGGCGGATGGCCTCGGTCACCTGATGAATCGGATTCACGATCGACCGGGCCAGGAAGAAAGCGACGGTCAGCGTCAACAGCGTAACGGCGATCCAGATGGCATACAAGAGCACGATCAGGTCGCGGTTGGCCTGCTTCTGCCGGTCAATGCGTTCGCTGCTCAAGTCATTTTCAAATTGGCGGAAGGTTTCAAATTGGGTCCGCAGGGTGTCGAATTTTGCTTTTCCTTCGTTGCTTTCAAAGGAAAGGCGGATTTCGTCCTGCCGGTCCTGCTGTTTCAGTGTAATCAGGCGGTCCCCGATGGTATCCACCCAATCCTCGATATTTGCCAAAATGGCTTCCAGCTGCCGCACTTGCTCGGGGTTGTCGGAAATAAGCTGCCGCAGCTTGTTGTAATCCTCATGCCATTCAATTTTTCCGGCGTTATACGGATCCAGGTATCGAAGGTCTCCCGTGATCAAAAAGCCGCGCTGCCCGGTTTCCATATCCAGCAAATGCTTCTCGATCCGGTTGGCCAGGTCGTTTACATTCCGGTCATGCGTCGTAATGGTCTCCGTGGTTCGTTGCATGGTAGCCGTCCGGTCGTTCACAAGCAGAACGGACAGACCCAGACAGAGGATCACCAGGACGTACCCCAGCACAATCTTGGTCCGTATGTTCGTTCTCCAGTAGCCTAACAAATATCCGGCCCCCCATCCATTCTTTTCCTCCGTTACTTATCTTTCATTATATACATATTCCTAGTATTAGGATAGAAATAAAAACTTCGGAAAGGGGAAATCTGCTTTTATGGCCGGGAAGGTCCGGTATAGCAGAAACCGGCGTTTCGCATAAACTGAAAGAAAAAATCTCGTATGTTCCAGCACGCCAAAAGTGAAGGGGCAGCACTCGAGGAGAAGGGAACGGGATGGACAAAACCCAGCTTTTTGTCGTTACGGGGGCATGCGGCTCCGGCAAGACGTCGGTTATTCCGGATTTGCGCCGCATGCTCCCGGGGACCGCTGTTTTTGATGCCGATATTCTGGGCAATGGAACGTGGGAAAGCAAAGGGAAATGCTGGCTCAAAGTGGTGCTTTCACTGACAGACAGCCGAATTCCGACTGTATTGTGCGGCAACATGAAGCCTTCGCATTTCGGCCAACTGCAAGATTATCAAAAAATCGATGAATACTATTTTCTCAATTTGCACTGCAGCGACGAGGTCCGCCGGGCCCGGCTGGAAGCTCGCGGTTGGGATGAGTGGATCATTGAGGCGTCGAAGTTATTTGCCGACGATATGCTGACCGTCCTCGGGACGTTTTATCCTCCGATCCCGCTTGTCGATACGACCGCCACTCCGGTGCACGAGGTTGCCGCCCGCATCCGGGACTGGGTGATGCAGTACCGGAATCCGGTTGAATAAATGAACAAACCAAGATGAAAAAATAACCAAAACCCCTACCCGCTCGCCAAAGAAAGCGGGTAGGGATGGCATGGATTCTATTGATGTCAGCCGATTATGAATAAAAGAGCAAGCCGGCCGTATCGCCTCCTGCTCTTATATTTCATTGGAATACTCAATGAATAGTAAGTGATAATACTCTATCGCCGCTTACAGTAATCATTATAGAAGAGCCGAAACCAGCCAACGATTGAAGTGCAATGCGATTCGATAAATTGTTGTCAAATAACCAGTTTTTTGGGGATAGAATTAATTCCCCGTTAACCGCAATATATGTTTTTTGAATTAGTTTCCATAATTCAGTCATCGAGTTATCTATTTTTGAGGGAAACGTTGCTAAATCAACTTTGTAATACTTAGATTCTGTATCCGTATCCATATGATAGTTGCAATTGTTGTCTGCATAAAGATCATAGATAAACGGATTCATTTGATTTTTCTGTAATAATTCATTCATTTTTGTTAATGAGTTCTTTATTGGTCGTTGAAGCATAACCTGAAACTGATTATCAAATGTTACCTTTTTCGCTAATGAGAAATGAGGGGCTATTTCCGAGACAATTGTATTTAAAGTTTGTTCCTCATGTGCTGGAATAGTCAACATTATCTCGGTATTAAAGAAAAGAAAAGGGGCTAAAAAGTACTGGTCTGTAATAGACATATCTTTTTTATGTTGTTCTACAGTCACTAACTTTTCGATTTTAGGTCTTATCGTGCTCAGGGGGAACAGAGGGGGATTGCAGTATCGATTATATTGTTCGCCTGATATTTCATTAAAGTAATTCGTATTAGTCACCTTCTTTGGCTTGGCTACAGTAAAAATGAGAGAGAAGTACTTAGCGTATTCCTCCCTCGTTATTATACTTCTTAATATAGTGGTGGTCATTTTTATTTGCAGTCGCCTATAAATATTGAATTAACAAGACACTGCAACGACCTATGAAAAAATTATAGGGAATGTCTGCGTTTAGTGAGAGTTGTCCATAAATGACCGTTGAGAAATCACTGCAGGTCCGAATGAGCCGCAAGAAAACGGAATGGAGTAGGAAAGGCCGTTATCTGGACACCATCTTCCTAAGTGAGGGGTAAAAACACTCGCCGATAAAATAAAAAGAGCAGGAAGGCCCGAACGCCTTTCTGCTCTTTAATTTTCCATTTTTAGTAAATTCCGGTCAAACCCATTAGCAAAAAACGTTCCCAATCCGTTCCCAATTCACATTATCTTATCAGAGCCGCCACGAAAGGGGATTTATAAATCCTTTACTGGCGCGGGTTTTCGTTGAATAATCTGGCGTTCCCGAGAGGATTCGAACCTCCGACCTGCAGTTTAGGAAACTGTCGCTCTATCCTGCTGAGCTACGGGAACGCAGCATCATTTATTTTACCATGCGGGATTCCGGCTGCGCAAGCATTCCCAACTGTTGGGCGGCCTCTTGACACTGTGCATAAACGTGCTAAACTGTATATATGTTGTTAATAACAGTATAAACAGTTGCGGGGTGAAGGCTTGTACATTGTTTTGTCCAACAGCGACTCGGCTCCGTTATATGAGCAAATCAAAAAGCAGATTGTGGAGCAGATTGTAAGCGCCCGGCTGGCGCCCGGCGAAATGCTGCCTTCCATACGAGCGCTGGCGAAGGAATTGGAGATCAGCGTCATCACCGTGAAAAAAGCGTACGACGATCTGGAAGCGGAGGGCTTTATCGTCACCCGGGCGGGGAAAGGATCCAGCGTGGCCGAGGCGGGGGCGGAATTCGTCAAGGAGCGGAAGCTGAAGGAAATGCAGGAGCATCTGGAGCGGGCGATCGAGGCGGCCCGGGACACCGGAATGAGCGACGAAGAGTTTATGGAAGCGGCCCGGCTGCTTCTGGAGGATCAATAAGGAGGAATCCGCATGTCGGAGTGGATACTGGAAGTAAAGGGGCTCCACAAGCAGTTCGACCGCTTTCGGCTGGAGGACGTGACGTTTTCCATCCCGCGCGGCTACATCATGGGCTTTGTCGGCCAGAACGGAGCCGGGAAAACGACCACGATCAAGTGCATCATGGACTTGGTCGACCGCGACGGGGGCGAAATCCGGCTGTTCGGCGAGGATAACCGCGGGAACAAGGAAGAGGTCCGCAACCGGATCGGCTACGTTAGCGAGGAGTCGTATTTTTATGAAGAGATGAGCGTGGCCTGGACGGGGCGATTTGTGGGCGGCTTTTACAAGCATCACGACGAGAAGCTGTTCCGCTCTTTGCTCGAAAGGTTTCACGTGGAACCCTCCAAGAAGGTGAAAGAACTGTCGCGGGGCATGAAGGTGAAGCTGTCCATGGCGCTTGCGCTCGCGCACCGGCCGGAGCTTTTGATTCTGGACGAAC
Organism: Gorillibacterium sp. sgz306347; assembly: GCF_059735245.1. NCBI lineage: Bacteria > Bacillati > Bacillota > Bacilli > Caryophanales > Paenibacillaceae > Gorillibacterium > Gorillibacterium sp. sgz306347. The sequence continues at coordinate 43,151 of NZ_JCAPET010000026.1, read as the reverse complement.
CGACCTCCGGGCTCGACCCTGTAATCCGCAGCGAGCTGCTGGATGTGCTGCGCGAGGTGATTCAGGACGAACGCTGTTCGATTTTCTTCTCGTCCCATATCTCGTCGGACATCGAAAAGATCGCGGATTACGTTACCATCATTAACGACGGCAAAGTCGTCGTCAGCGCCGAGAAGCACAAGCTGCTTGACGAATGGACGATTGTCAAAGCGGATGCGCGCTTTCGCCATCCGCAGACGGATGCCATGCTGCTGGGCATCAAGGCGGGCGAATTCGGCTACAGCGGCGTAACCAAAAACTTGCCGGAGTTCCGAAGAAGATGGCTGGAGCTGTTCCCGGGAGCGGAATGCCGGACGGAAAAGGTCACCCTGGATGAGCTGCTGCTGCGGATTGTAAAAGAGGAGGATGCGGCATGGGCCAACTGATTCTGAAGGATTTCGCGGTGCAGAAACGGGCGTTTCCGGTTTATCTTTCGCTGGCCGCAATCTTCTTCCTGTTCTTTCAAACGATGGGGGACATGACGCTGTCGACGATGCTGATGCCCGTTTACATCATCGGCTACAGCTTCCTGAACCGTTCGCTTTACGAGGATGAGCGCAACAACACGCTGCGGCTTTTGGTTGCGCTGCCGATTGAACGGCGAAAGCTGGTGATCTCCAAATACGCCAGCGTGGCGCTGGTAACGGTGCCGCTGTTTTTCTTCTTTGGCGCCCTCGGCGTTTCCCTGGGGCTCGGCCTGGGGGGTGACGGGGAAGCGTCGGGGAGAATACTGACGCTGCTTGTGATGGGACTGCACCTGTGCATCCTCAGCCTGATCCTGTCGATCTACTTGCCGATTGTATACAAGCTTGGCGTGGTAAAGGCCCAGATGATCAACCGGTTTCTGATCTTCGCCGTATTCGGCGCCGGCGCCGCTCTGGCTGCCGTGGCAGCCAATCGGGGAGGACAGGGCGACGGGCCGCCGCCCTGGGTGGAACGGATGATGGAGGTTATGGAGGGAATCGGCCCGTCGCTTCTGTTCGGGCTCCTTATCGTCTTGGCTGTGCTGATTTTCCTGGGCTCCATGCTGTTGTCCATCCGTTTTTTTAACAACCGGCAGGTCAATTAGCGGAGGCATCGGGGGGGAGGCTTTCGGCTGAGAAGCTTCCGCCACGCACAAACCATTTTCCACAGAAAAGCCGCTTCGCGCACGGGAGCTGTCCCGGCGGAAGCGGCTTTTTATAGTTAGGCGAGGAACGTTTCCCGAATCTTCTCCGGCATGGAAGGCCGTCCGATCAGATAGCCCTGTCCCTCGTGGCATTGGTTGGATTTGAGAAAATCCAATTGCTCCGTGGTTTCGACGCCCTCCGCAATAACCTTCAGGTTCAGGCTTTTGGCCAGCGAGATGATCGCCGTGACGATCTCGGCGTCGGTGTGATCCGTAAAGATGCCGCGAATGAACGACTTGTCGATCTTGAGCGCGTCAATAGGCAGCCGGTTCAGGTAGCTGAGCGAGGAATAACCGGTGCCGAAGTCGTCGATCGAGATGTAGACGCCCATTTCCTTCAACCGGTGAAGAATGGCAATGGTATGGTCGCCCTGATTCATGATCGTCTCCGTGATTTCCAGCTCCAGCCGCACGGCGTCGAGCTGCTCTTCCAGCAGGATGCGCTCGATGACGCCGGGCAGGCTGGGCTCCTGAAGCTGCTTCATCGACAGGTTGACCGCGATGCGGCCGTCCACGACGCCCTCCTCCAGCCAGCCGCGGAACTGCCGGCACGCGGTACGCAGCACCCATTCGCCGAGCGGCACAATCAGGCCGGTGTCCTCGGCGACCGGAATGAACTCGTCCGGGGAGACCGGCCCCCATTCCGGATGGCTGTAGCGCAGGAGCGCCTCCAGGCCGGTCAGCTTTCCGGTCAGCAGGTCGATTTTGGGCTGGTATTCCAGCCGCAGGCCGTTTTGCTCAAGCGCCTGGCGCAGGCCTTTCTCGACTTCCACGCGGCGCTGCACCTTCTGCTTCATGTCGGCGGCAAAAAAGCGGAAATGGCCTTTCCCGTTCAGCTTGACGTTGTACATGGCGGTGTCGGCGTTTTTGATCAGCGTGTCCACGTCCGTTCCGTCTTCGGGGAACATGCTGATGCCGATGCTGGGGCTGCTGAAGCATTCGTGGGTGCCCAGCGCGTATTTTTGACTCAGCAAGAAGCTGATGTAGCGGGCGCATTCACCGGCTTTTTTCATCGAGACGCCGCTCAGGAACAGCGTAAATTCGTCCCCGCCGAGCCGGGAAACGACATCCTGCCGCCGCATGCCGGTCTTCAGGCGCTTCGCCGCTTCGATCAGCAGAAGATCGCCGGTCTCGTGGCCAAGGGAATCGTTGATCGTTTTGAAATGGTCCAGGTCGAGGAACATGACGGCCAGCGTGTCGCCGGCGGCGCGGCAGCGCTCCATCTCCAGAGCCAGCCGTTCGCGGAAATACCGGCGGTTGGGCAGACCGGTCAGCGAATCGTGGAAGGCGAAGTGGTGAATTTTCTCTTCTTTTTCTTTCAATTGGGTGATGTCCAGGATGGAGCCGACCAGCTTCTCCAGCCGGCCCGCCTCGTCAAAGAGGGGCTGAAAAGACTCCTTGGTCCAGACGGTTTTTCCGTCGGCGTGCGCGATGCGCAGCTCGGCCGCCCGCTTGGTCCGGCTTTGGACCGACTCCAGCACGGCCTGCCGCCAGCTTCCGTCGTCCGGCCGGTGAAGCCGTTCCCACAGATCCGGCTGGCGGAGGAGCCGGTCGCGGGAATAGCCGCAGATCGGCTCGATTGCGCGGGAAACGGACACCTCGCGGGTGCGTGCGTCCCACGACCAGACCGCCGCGTCGACGTTCTCGAGAATATGCTCCAGCTCTTCCCGTTGGCGCACCACTTCTCTGGAGTTGGCTGCCGAGCGGTGCAGGTAAAGTACAAAATACCGGCAAACGGCGCCGGCGGGAATAAAGCAGAGCCAGTAGGCCGCTACGGTTCCCCAAAACAGCTGGCGGTCGGACAGCCCCAGGTAGAGCAAGCCGCTGGCCAGGGGGAACAGGAGGAGCTGGGCCAGCCACCACTGCGCGCGGCCGGAAAGCCGCGTACGGGTGTGCACGAGGCCCGCGATCAGGGCGGCGCCGAGCAGCACGATGGCGGCGAGACCGGAAGAGAACGTCGGGCCAAACAGCGCCAGCCGGACCAGCGCGATAACGCCGGCCGCCAGAAAAGCGCCCGGAACCGCGCCCTCCATGGCGGCAAGCAGGACGGCGATCAGCCGCAAATCCAGGTAGATGCCGCTGCCGACTGGAATGGAAAACAGCATAAGGACGCTGCCGATCAGCCCGTAGCCGAGTCCGCCGATCAGCGTTTTGGGAAGCCGGGGGGCTCGAATCGGATCGAGCCGGACAATCAGCCGGTTTAACAAAAATAGTAAGGAAAGCAGAAGCGAACCGTTGATCGCCAGTTGTTGCATCAATGGAGACACCCTTACACCCTCGTTTCCGGCACCGATTTTTTCTGAACCTTTTATTCGACAATCGTCGCCGTTTTCCTTTTTCTGCGGAAACGAAGGAGGACGTCGGCGGAAAACAGAAGCAGAAGCGGCATTAAAGGCAGCGCGTAGCGGGAGTGCGGCAGGTAGATCATATGAAGCGCCGTCATGTACCCCAAGAGCGTAAGGAGAAGGGGCACTCCCTCTCGCTTTCGGTTACGCCACAGGCCGATAAAGCCGGGGATGAGCAAAACGTAATGAATCAGTACGGCCGCAGCGAGCGGAACGCCGGGAAGCGGCAGCCAATAGAAGACATCCCCCCAGAACAGCAGGAGCTTGCCGACAGTGTACCAACTGGCGTATACCCAGAAGGAATTGCGGAAGCCTTCCTTGAGGCGTTCCGCGGCCCGCACCCGGTCTTCTTCATCGTTGACCCACAGGTTGTCCGTCTGGTGCCAGGTCCGCTGCTCGTCAAGAAACAGCGCGGGCACGGTCCAGGGATAGGTGCCGAGCAGCAGCGGATTGCCGGAGGATCGCGTAAGCGGGATGAATTCTCCGTCCGACATCTGATAATTCCGCACCCACCAGGGCGCAAGGCAGAGCGTGAATACGAGCGCCGCGGCCAGCCCGCAGCGGAGCAGGCGGCGGAACGGCACCCGCTTGCGGAAGGCGAGCAGCAGCAGCACAAGCCCCGGCCACAGCGCGATGGTTGGCCGGATGTAGACGGCGGCGGCCCAAACCAGGCCAAAGAGGACGGCCGTCCCGAGCGTGGGACGGCGCTCCGTCCGCAGCGCCAAGCCGGTCAAGAGAAGGAGAGACAGGAGAAACAGCGACTCCGTGAACAAAAAGTTGGAGATGAGCCAAAGCGGCGGATACAGGCACCCGAGGGCGACGGCGGCGAGGGCCGTCCGTTCGCCGAACAGCCGGGAGCCGATGCGGAACAGCAGCCAAAGGGCGGCCGTGACGGCAACGGCCTGAAGGATGCGGGCGGCCTGCGGAGCGGCGTCCGGGCCGAACAGCCACAGCAGCGCGGCGAGAAAACCCGGATAGGCGGGGGTGATGAACGCCGTGGGCCGGGTCGGGTCGTTGTACGTGAGGGTGCCCTCGGCCAGCAAAATCGCGGCGGAACGCAAATACTCCCGGTCGTCCGACTGGTAGTCGTACCGGGGGCCGTAAGCAAACACAAAGAGCACTTTGAGCAGCAGGACGGCGGCCAGCAGCAGGAGGCACAGCCGGCGGGGGGAAACGGACCGCCCGCCGAACCGCAGGTCTCCGCCGCCGGAAGCCGGTGCGGAGCGCATCATGGCGCCTCCCCTTCCGGCGACGGGACCGGGGCCGGAGCGGAACCGCCCGCTTTCCCCTTGCGGCGAAGCTCGCGGAAAAAGCCGCTCAACAGCTCGGCGCATTCCTCACGCAGCACGCCGGATTCCAGCTCGACGCGGTGATTAAAGCGCGGCTCCTGCACCAGATTCATCAGCGTGCCCGCACAGCCCGCCTTCGGGTCCGGGGCGGCGTATACCACGCGCGGCACCCGGGCCTGCACAATGGCGCCCGCGCACATCGGGCACGGCTCCAGCGTGATGTAGAGCGTGCAGCCGAGAAGACGCCAGGCGCCAAGCGCCTCGCTCGCTTCGCGGATGGCGATCATCTCCGCATGAGCGGTCGGATCGCCGGCTGTTTCCCGCAGGTTGTGGCCCCGGCCCAGCACTTCCCCGTCCCGCACCACGACCGCTCCGATCGGCACCTCGCCAAGCCTCCGGGCCTTCTCGGCCTCGGCCATCGCTTCGCGCATCCAGCGCCGGTCTTCTTCTTCCCGGTTCATACCGGGTTCCTGTTGTTCCTTCACCGAGGCCATCCTCCTTTCCGGCACAAGCGCCGCCTGTGGAAAAAGCAAAAAAACGAACATCCATTCGTTGTTAACATGTTGTGGATAAAATTGTGGATAACTTGAGCGGTTATCCACGCCGCAGCTTGTCCTTTGGGGTTAAATCAAGTAGCGCAGATAAAGATACACCGAACTGATAGCGATGCTGGCGAGCATCAGCGGAAAGGCCAGCTTGAAGAACCGGCCGAACGTAATCGGATGCCCTTCCTTGGCCGAAAGCCCCGCCACCACAAGGTTTGCGCTTGCCCCGACCAGCGTGCCGTTCCCGCCCAGACAGGCGCCGAGCGAAAGGCTCCACCACAGCGGCTCGAGATTCGATACCCCCTGCTGGCCCATCTCCTGAATAAGCGGAATCATGGTCGCGACAAACGGAATGTTATCCACAAAAGCCGAAGCAATCGCGCTCAGCCACAAAATCAGGAAGGATGAGGCGGTGACGTTTCCCCCGGTCAGCTCCACAGCGCCGGCGGCCAGATCGGCGATGACACCGGTTTTCACCAGGCCGGAGACAAGCACGAACAGCCCGATGAAGAAAAAGATGGTCGTCCACTCCACCCGGGTCAGCGACTGCTCCAGATGCTTTTCCCCGGTGAGCAATAGGAGGAGGAATGCCCCGGCCAAGGCGACCGTGGCCGATTCAAGGCCGAGCGCCTGATGGGCGAAAAAACCGGCGATGGTAAGGCCGAGCACGGCAAGCGATTTGACCAGCAGCCGGACGTCCAGAATTTCCTTTTTCGCGTCAAGGGCAAGGATTTCTCTCTTGCGTTCTTCCGCCGCTGTGAGGGACTTGCGGTAGAACCGGACGAAAAACAGCGCGCCAAGGATAATCAGCACGATGACGATAGGAGCCAGATTGGTGATAAAGTCCAGAAAGGACAGCTCCGGGACGGCGCTGCCGATCATGATGTTCGGCGGGTCGCCGATCATCGTGGCCGTGCCTCCGATGTTGGAGGCGAGCACCTGGCTGAACAAGAACGGAAACGGACTGACGTCCAGCCGCTTGGTGATGCTGAAGGTGACGGGCACGATCAGCAGGACGGTAGTCACGTTGTCCAGAAAGGCCGAGCAAACCGCCGTGATGACGAACAGCGCCGCCAAAATTTTGACGGGCGAGCCGCCGGCTTTTTTGGCGGACCAGACGGCGAGGAAACGGAACAGCCCCGTTTCGGCCGTGACCGAAACAATAATCATCATGCCGACGAGAAGCCCCAGGGTGTTGAAGTCGATGTGTTCCAGCGCTTCGTGCTGCGTTACGACGCCCGCCGCGACAAGCGCGATGCCCCCGACCATGCCGATGATGGTGCGGTGCACCTTTTCCGAGATAATCAGACCGTAAGTAAGAACAAAAATGCCGATGGCGATGAGCGCCTGCCGGTCCATAAAAGGACCTCCTTCGATGAGAGAAAAATAGGAAGCGGATAACGAAAAAAAGCCCTCGATGAAGGGTCTTCCGATAAAGGCGGATTCGATTGTTATATTATAGCAACGCCGCAGACCGCAGTAAAGAATCCCCTTGTTCGGTCGGGAAAAGCAAGAAGGCGGACGGAGAAAATAAGACTTTAAGAGGAATAAAAAAAGGCGAACACATGTTTGCAAATTAGCCGCAACGGGTATATAATAGAAGAACAAACGTTCGCTATGGAGGGATGCGCAGGTGAGAAGGATATTTGAACGCTATGTCGGAGAGACCGTGGACATTATCTATCTGGATCGGCGCAACCGGCTGACGCAGCGCAGGATACGGGTCTTGGCCGCGGACCGCGAAGGCATGACCGCATACTGCTTCACGCGCAAGGCGCCGCGATTGTTCCGCACGGAGAACGTGCTGGCCGTCATGCCTGTCGCCCACCGCGCGGTTTGACCGGCAGTTCAGTCAGCCCGTCAGAAGAGAACGAAGCACGGAGAGCAGCAGGAAGAAGCCGAACAGGGAGAGGATAATCCCGCCGATGATGGCCCACATCGCAGAACCGGACCGCTTCCATTTCGAATACATAGAGGAACCCTCCCTGTTTTTATGGATTGGGTTCCATTATATGAAATTATTGGATGGACCGCAAACAGGGTCCATGCCGGAACACCAGGGCCAAGGGAAGCCTGGAAATGCGCCTGTAGGCATTTCCGGCTTTTTTCTGTATAATAAAAAGGATATGCCAGCGAAGATAAGGAGTTGTGTTATAGATGGCGTTAAAAGCCGGAATCGTCGGTCTGCCCAACGTGGGCAAATCGACGCTGTTTAATGCGATCACGCAGGCGGGAGCGGAATCGGCGAACTATCCGTTTTGCACGATCGATCCGAACGTGGGCGTGGTGGAAGTGCCGGACGAGCGGCTGCAGAAGCTGGCCGAGATTGTCAACCCGAACCGGATCGTGCCGACCGCGTTTGAGTTCGTCGACATCGCCGGTCTCGTAAAGGGCGCAAGCAAAGGCGAAGGGCTCGGCAACAAGTTCCTCGCCCATATCCGCGAGGTGGATGCGATCGTTCACGTCGTGCGCTGCTTCGAGGACGAGAACATTACGCACGTGTCGGGCAAGGTCGACCCCATCGGCGATATCCAGACGATCAACCTGGAGCTGATTCTGGCCGACCTGGAGTCCGTCGAGAAACGGCTGGATCGGACGCGCAAGAACATGAAGGGCGGCGACAAGAAGTACGCCGCGGAAGCCGAGCTGCTGGAACGGCTGAAGGAAGCCCTCTACAACGATCAGCCCGCGCGCAGCGTGGAAATGTCCGACGAAGAAAAGCTGCTGATCCGCGAGATGCCGCTCCTCACCATGAAGCAGATCGTTTACGCCGCCAATGTAAGCGAGTCGGAGGCGGGCAATGCGGATGAAAATCCGTATGTAAAGCTGGTTCAGGACTTTGCGGCTGCGGAAGGCGCCGAGGTGGTGCCGATCAGCGCCAAAGTGGAATCGGAAATCGCCGAGCTGGAAGGCGAAGACAAGGAAATGTTCCTGCAGGAGCTGGGGCTTGCCGAGTCGGGCCTGAACCGGCTGATTCGGGCGGCTTACAAGCTGCTGGGGCTCTATACGTATTTTACGGCAGGCGTGCAGGAAGTGCGGGCCTGGACCATCCGCAAGGGGACGAAAGCGCCCCAGGCGGCGGGCGTTATTCACACCGACTTCGAGCGGGGATTCATCCGCGCCGAGGTTGTGTCCTACGACGACCTGATCGCGGCCGGTTCCATGAACGCGGCGCGCGAGAAAGGCCAGCTGCGGCTGGAAGGCAAAGATTACACGGTTGCCGATGGGGACGTCATGCACTTCCGGTTTAACGTTTAGCCGCCATGCATCTGGCGGTTCGGGCAAACGCCCAGAACCGGATTCGGGTCGGAGGGTTTCGAACAGAAAGGAAGGGAAAACAACCATGCTGGACCGGCTGCAAGCGCTGGCGGACCGATATGAGAAATTGAGCGAGCTGTTGTGCGATCCGGATGTGGCGAACGATGCAGGCAAGCTCCGCGAGTATTCCAAGGAGCAGTCTGATCTGCAGGAGGCTTACGACGCCTACAAGGAATACCAGACCGTGACCGAAGAGCTGGAAGCGGCCAAGGCGATGCAGAACGAAAAGCTCGACGACGAGATGCGCGAGATGGTCAAACAGGAAATCGACGAGTTGTCCCGGCGGTCGGAAGAGCTTGAGGAGCGGCTGACCGTTCTCATGCTGCCGAAGGACCCGAACGACGACAAGAACGTCATCGTGGAAATCCGCGGCGCGGCGGGCGGCGACGAAGCCGCCCTGTTTGCGGGAGATCTGTACCGTATGTACACGCGGTACGCCGATACGCAGGGCTGGAAAGTGGAAGTGCTGGATTCCAGCCTGAACGACCTGGGCGGATTCAAGGAAGTCGTCTTCATGATTTCCGGCAAAGGGGCTTACAGCAAGCTGAAGTACGAAAGCGGAGCGCACCGCGTCCAGCGAATTCCCGTCACGGAGTCCGGCGGGCGCATTCATACCTCCACCTCGACGGTCGCGGTCATCCCGGAAGCGGAGGAAGTGGAAATCGACATCCGCGAAAGCGACATCCGGGTCGATACCTTCTGCTCCAGCGGAGCGGGCGGACAGTCCGTCAACACGACGAAATCGGCCGTGCGGGTAACGCACATCCCGACGGGCATCGTCGCCACCTGCCAGGACGGCAAATCGCAGAACTCCAACAAGGAAAAGGCGCTTCAGGTGCTGCGCGCGCGGATTTACGACAAGTTCCTGCAGGAAGAGCAGGCCAAATACGCCGACGAGCGCAAATCCAAGGTGGGCACGGGCGACCGCAGCGAGCGGATCCGCACGTACAACTTCCCGCAAAGCCGTGTGACCGATCACCGGATCGGTCTGACGCTGCACCGGCTCGACTCGGTGCTGAACGGCGACCTGGACGAGATTATTTCTTCCCTGACCGTTGCCTCGCAAGCGGAGCTTCTGGAAAAAGCGCAGTAACCGCTTGGGAAACCAGCGGCAGACTGCGGGTCCGGCAGCAGGAGGAATCTGCCTGCCGGGCCGCCTGCCGCAGGCGGCCGGAACGGAACGGGGATCGGCCGCAACATCCCGATGAGGGACAAAAGACAAAGGAGGCTGCCAATGACGGACGGCCGCAACCAGCCGGAAGGACACGCGTTCGTTCCGGCAAGGGACACAAGCATCCGGGAAGCCTATGCAGAGGCTTCTTCTTTTTTACGAACGCGCGGCGTTTCGGAGCCTGAGAGCAATGCCGCTTTGCTGCTCGGCCATGTGCTCGGGCTGGACCGGACCGGGCTGTTTCTCCGTTTTGGAGAACCGTTTCCGGAAGAGTTTTTCGCGGCCTGGACCGGAGCGGTCAACCGGAAAGCGGAGGGGGAACCGCTTCAGTACATTACCGGCGAGCAGGAATTTTTCGGGCTTCCGTTTGAAGTAAGCCCGGCGGTGCTTATTCCGCGGCCGGAAACCGAGCTGCTGGTGGACGCCATCGTCCGCCGGGGCGAGCTGCTGTGGCCGGAGGAGGAAACGGCGGAAGACCCAGGACGCGAAGCCTGCGGAACCGGCCGTGAAGGTGTCCCGTTGGCCGCCCGGGGGCCGCTCTTTGCCGACATCGGCACGGGAAGCGGAGCGATTGCGGTGTCGGTGGCGTACCTGCAGCCTTCCTGGCGGATCGTAGCGACGGATCTCTCCCCGGCGGCGCTGGCTGCGGCGCGCCGCAACGCGGAACGCAACGGCGTGGCGGCCGGAATGAGCTGGCTGCAGGGCGATCTTCTTGAGCCGCTTGCCGAAGCCGGACTCGCGCCGGACATCCTCGTCTCCAACCCGCCGTATATTCCCAGCGCCGATATTGCCGGGCTGCAGCCGGAGGTGCGTGTGCACGAACCGATGCTCGCGCTGGACGGCGGCCCGGACGGGCTCGACCCTTACCGCCGGATTGCCGGGCAGATGGGGCGGCTGCCCGCTTATCCGCGCCTGGTCGGCTTCGAGGTCGGCGCCGGTCAGGCCGGAGACGTAGCCGGGCTCCTGCGCCGCATCGGCCGGTGGGAGCAAATCGACATCATCCCGGATCTGGCGGGCATCGACCGGCATGTGATCGCGTATACCTTCCGGTAGAACAGGAAAAGGACTTCTTTCTCGCGCCAAGCGGAGAAGGAAGTCCTTTTTTAGCAGCCGGCAGCCGGTTGTCCAAGCTGGAAAAGGCTGACCTGCATGGAGATTCGGGCTGCCGCGTACGGCCGTATTTCGCTCAGGCCAGCCAAAAGCGCAGCGATTCATGAAGCTGCTGGAGGTCCAGCGGCTTGCTGAGATAGCCGGAAGCGCCGGCGTCCAGGCTTTGCTGCCGGTCGGCGGGCAGCGCCTTGGCGGTAAGCGCGAGAATCGGCAGCTTGGCGAACCGCGGGATTTGACGGATCATGCGGATGGCCTCGTTGCCGTTCATTTCGGGCATCATCACGTCCATGAGCACAAGGTCCGTGTCCGGGTTGGCCCGCAGGGCTTCCACCGCCTCGCGGCCGTTGAACGCAGAAACGGTCTGCACCAGCTGGGAATGAAGGGCGACCGTCAAAGCAAACACGTTGCGGGAGTCGTCGTCCGCGACCAGCACCTTTTTGCCCGGAAACGCTTGGCCGACCGGCATATGGCCGAAAATATCCGGCGCGTCGGCACCGGGCTGGCTCTCCGGCGGCACGGCACCGGCATCCTTTGCGGTCCGGGCCGGAGAGGAAAAAGGGAAGCCCGCCGGTGAAGACGGCAAAGCCCTGTTCGGCGCGATACTTTCCGACGGGAAGAAATTCGCCGCTCCGGTCTGCGACGGGCTCCCGTCCGCTCCGAAGCTTCCGGCTTCGGCCGTCCCCTCCGTCTCCGCTCCGCCGCCGTAGGGCAAATAAAGCGTAAACGTACTGCCGTATCCGACATCGCTCTGGAGCACGATGAACCCGCCCAGCAGCTTGGCGAACTCCCGTGAAATGGAGAGGCCGAGTCCGGTCCCGCCGTACTTGCGGCTGGTCGTTCCGTCCGCTTGCTGAAAGGCCTCGAACACGATGGACTGCTTGTCCTCGGGAATGCCGATGCCGGTATCCCGGATCGTGAAGGAAAGCCACCGGCTTGCCCCGGGCGGCGTTTCTTCCGGGGCGGCGGAATCGGCCGGCATGTCCGGGTCCGGCGGCTGCGGAATGCCCCACCAGCTGCTTGCCGCCTGCCGCTGGCCTGCCGCCTGCTGCGGGGAGCTCTCTACTTTATTAGCAGGGGCCGCCGTATGAGAAGCCTGGGAATCCGCCGGAATGGAGGCCGGGTAAGCAGGGCCGAAGGATTGAAGCTCGGCCTCCGGCACCCGCCGCACCTCGAAGGTGACGGAGCCCTTTTCGGTAAATTTGAACGCATTGGACAGCAGGTTTTTGAGAATTTGCTGCAGCCGCTGGCCGTCGGTGTAAATAATGTCGGGCAGGCCCGGTCCGGTCGCGATGTGGAAGGCGAGCTTTTTTTGCTGGGCCACCGGCTGGAAAATCCGTTCCATGATCTGCGGCAGCTCGCTCATGTTCACGGCGTCATGCACGATTTCGGCGCGGCCGGCCTCGATTTTGGACAGATCGAGAATGTCGTTGATCAGATGCAGCAGATCGTTGCCGGAGGAATGAATCATTTCCGCGTACGAAACCTCTTCCGCCGTCAGGCTCGCATTCCGGTTTTCGGCCAGAATTTGCGAAAGGATCAGAAGGCTGTTCAAAGGCGTCCTCAATTCGTGGGACATGTTGGCCAGGAATTCGCTTTTGTACTTGGAACTGAGCATCAGAAGACGGGCTTGCTCCTCGAGCGCGTTTTTGGCTTTTTCCAGCTCCGCCGTTTTCTCCTCGGCGATGGCGTTCTGGAGGGCAAGCCGCCGGTTGGCCTCGCGGAGGCGCTCCTGCCGCCGGTATTCCAGCTGGAAGTCGCGAAGAATCAAGGCAAACCCGGCGCTCAGCGCAAGCGTGAGCGGGAAACTGCGGCTGGCGATGTTCAGCATGTATTCGTCGGCGGGAATAACCCCGAAAATGGCGATGTTGACCACATTGAGCACGTTAATCAAAACGACAAACAAGGTCATCCGTTTCCGGAAGGACCAGTCGGGGCGTGTTTTGAGCCATTCGTTCAGAAGCGCGCAAACGAGTCCGAGAAGCGTCAGGTTCAGGACCCCGGCCCAAGCGGCGGGAGTTACGCCAAAGGAAAGCCGGACGAGGCCGATGCCGAACCCGATAATAAACAGCATGTAGGAACGGTTGATAAACATGGGCGCAATGATCAGAGGCACAACGCGAAGATCGAACAGAACGCCATCCGAGAGGGGGAGACCGAACTCCATGCACACCCAGCTTCCGGCGACGGCGGCCAGAGCGAACAGCCAGTCGCGTTTGCAGGCATACATGGTTTTGAATAAATACTTGTTCAGCAAATTGGCCAAATAGGTAAGCGCCAGCAGAATGCAAATGTTGGTTAAAAACGTATAAAGCATGAGTCAAACCCCTCCGGCCTTGAATGTTTCGGTCCGGCGCCAAGCTCGGGCCCATGACCGAAAACCCGCATTGAGCATACCATAAAAGAGGTTCCAACCACAAAGAAACCGCTTTTTTGCAGGAAAAATCCGCCTGCACGCCAACGGGTCCGGCCATTCTCTCATCTAGCAAAAGAAAAAGAGAGCGCCGGGTTTAAGAGAAACGCTCCCGGGTCATACTGGTGCTAGAGAACGGAAAACCGGGGGGCGGAGCACATGGTCAGACGGACCGATAAGAAAACGATCGCACTTGTCCTTTTTTGTCTGCTTTTTATGCTGGTCAGTTGGGAAACGAATAAAGCCGGCGCGGCGCTTGCGGCCGGTTCCATACCGGGGGAAGCGATCCGCATCCGCATTCTGGCGAACTCCGACACGCTGGAGGACCAGGCGGTCAAGCGGCTGATCCGCGACCGGGTGTACCGGGAAACGCAGGCCTGGGCGGACGGGCCGAAGGATTTGGAGGAAGCGCGGCGAAGCATCCGGGCGCATTTGCCGGAAATTCAGGCGCTGGCGGACAAGCTGCTGGAGGAACGCGGCTTTTCGTACCGGGCGAACGTGGAGCTTGGGCGTTTTCGTTTTCCGGAAAAAATGTACGGCGCAGCGCTCTACCCGGCGGGAGAATATGAGGCGCTGCGCATCACGCTCGGCCAAGGGGGCGGAAACAACTGGTGGTGCGTGCTGTTCCCGCCGCTTTGCTTTTCCGGCGCGGTGACGGAGAAGAAAGAAACGGCTTCCGGACCGGCACCGGCCGGAAAGCGGGAGGCGGCGGCTTCGGTCCAAAAGACGGCTGGTAAAGCAGCCGGCCAGGCGGACCCGGAGAACCGGGCGCCGGAGGAGCAGCCGGCCGGCTTGTCCGAGAGCCGTTCGGATGCCGGTCAAGATGCGGCGGAAGAACAACCCGAGGTGCGTTCGTTTTTCGGGGACAAGCTGGGCGGGCTGTTCGGCCGAATCAAAAGCTGGTTTAGCTGACGGCTTGCCGCCGGGCCGGAAGCCGTGACAGGGGGAAGCGGAAACGGTATAATGGGCACCAATGAAACAGCCTTTGAAACGGCCAATTGAAAGAGGGACAACAGCCATGACGCGGGTGTGGGAACTGAAAGCGGAAGAAGCGGGGGCGGGCCATCCGGCAATCCGGGAGGCGGCCCTTTTGCTTCGGCAGGGAGAGCAGGTGGCTTTTCCGACGGAAACCGTATACGGCCTCGGGGCGGATGCGGGGAATGAAGCGGCGGTGGAGGGGATTTTCCGGGCCAAAGGACGGCCTTCGGACAATCCCCTTATTGTGCATATCGCGGATAAGGCCCAATTGGAAGGCCTTGTGCTTCGGCCGGACGAGCTTTCCCTGCGGCTGATGGAGGCGTTCTGGCCCGGGCCGCTTACCTTGGTGCTTCCCGTGAAGCCGGGCGCGGTGTCTCCCCGGGTGACCGCCGGGCTGCCGACCGTGGCCGTGCGCATGCCGGCCGACCCCGTTGCGCTGGCGCTGATCGCCGAAGCGGGCTGCCCGGTGGCGGCTCCGAGCGCCAACCGGTCCGGACGGCCGAGCCCGACGCGGGCCGCGCATGTGCTGGAGGACCTCGGCGCCGCAATCGCCGGGATCGTGGACGGCGGCCCCACCGGCGTCGGCGTCGAGTCCACCGTGGTCGAGGCGACCGGCGGCGAGGTGCACATTCTGCGCCCGGGCGGCGTGAGCGCGGAGGCGCTGCGGCGGGCTCTGCCGGGCGTGCCGGTGCGCACCGCCGCCGAAACGGCCGCCGGGACCGACCCGCAGCAGGCGGCGCGGGAGCATGGGGCCGGCGCGGAGAAGCCGGGCGCGGGCGTGCCGGCGGCGGAGGGGCCGGCCAGCGCGACCGGTGCGTCCTGTGCGCCCGCCGCGTCCGGCTTGGGGGCCGCGCCGCCCGGAGCCCCCGCACCGGATGCTTCGCAGGCGCCGAAGTCGCCGGGCATGAAGTACGCGCATTACGCGCCGCGCGGCCGGATGGCCATCGTGCGGGCGGCGTCGCCCGCACGGGCCGCCGCGTGCATCAACCGCGAGCTGGCCCGCGCCAAAGCCGCCGGCGAGCGTACGGGCGTGCTGGCGAGCGCCGAGCACGCGGGCGCGTACGTGGCCGACACCGTGATCGTGTGCGGCAGCTTGAAGGAGCCCGCCTCCCTGGCGCGCGGGCTGTACGATGCGCTTCGCGGCTTTGACGAGGCGGGCGCCACCTTCATTCTCGCCGAAGCGTTCGACGAGAGCGGCATCGGGGCCGCCGTCATGAACCGGCTGCGCAAGGCGGCCGGAGGGCGCGTCATCGACGCCGACCGGGAGAACTGAAGCGAGCCTCCGGCCTGTCCGCTTCTTCCCTCCGTCCGCCGTTTTCGCTTCCGCCGCTTCGTGCCGCCGCCCCGGCGGACCGGACATGTTTTCCCGCCGCCCGGCATAGGATGGGTAGGGACAAGAGGTGCGCTTGCCGGCCTGGGTGAAGGCGCGGGCCGTTCGCTTTTTACGGACGGCGGAATCGGACCGGCAAGCCCCTCCAAGGGGGAGTGGAACATGCAGGCGGTTGCGGAGTGGGGCGAGTTTTTTACCCTGCTGTTTATGGCCTTTGCGCTCGGAATGGACGCGTTTTCCCTCGGGATCGGCATCGGGCTGCGGGGCATCCGTCTTCTGCACGTGCTGGAAATGAGTCTGATTATCGGCTTGTTTCATGTGTTCATGCCGCTCATCGGCATGTTCATGGGGTATTACGTGAGCGGGCTTCTGGGCGGCATCGCCACCTCGGCGGGCGGCTGCCTGCTGGTTGTGCTCGGCGGGCACATGATCTACAGCTCCCTGACCGGAGAGGAAAAGCGGGCGGTCGACCATCGGACCTTTTGGGGCATGCTGCTGTTTGCGTTGTCCGTGAGCATCGATTCTTTTTCCGTGGGCGTTTCCCTTGGCATGTTCGCTTCCGACGTCATCCTCACGGTGCTCCTGTTCGGTGCTTTCGGCGGGACCATGTCGGTGCTCGGTCTTCTGCTCGGCCGGCGCGCGGGACAGTGGGCGGGAACCTATGGAGAGGCGTTTGGCGGGCTGATTCTGCTCTCCTTCGGCCTCCGTTTTTTGTTTTGATCCGGACGGGTTTGCACGGATTTTTTGCGGCTCCGAAGCCTGGATTGCAGGGGACTCCATATTTTCCGGCATTTGCGTTATAATAGAACGACAGACCGATCCTGAGAGGAAGGAGAATCTTTCATGGGGAAAACCATATTGTTCGTCTGCACGGGCAACACCTGCCGCAGCCCGATGGCCGAAAGCCTTTTGCGCCGGATGGCGGAAGAGGCCGGACTGCAGCTGACCGTCAAATCGGCCGGGGTCGCCGCCATGGAAGGAGGCTCCATTTCCGCCCATTCGAAACGCGTTCTGGAGGACAAGGGAGCGGCGGCCGATCTGGCTTCGAAAGCCGTAAGCGCCCCGCTGGTGGAGGAAGCCGACCTCATCCTGACGATGACGGCCCGGCACAAAAGCCAGGTGCTTTCGCGTTTCCCGTCGTCTGCCGGCAAGGTGTACACCCTGAAGGAGTTTGCAGGCGGCGAGGATGCGGGCCGCACGCAGGCCGACCGCGAAGTGGTCGAGCTTCTGGTGAAACAGTCGCTGAACGGAAGCGTCAGCCCGGAGGAGCGGTCACGCGCCGCGATACTCCAGATGCTGGACGAGGACAACGACATTTCCGACCCGTTTGGCGGATCGCTTAGAGATTACCGCGTATGTGCGGAAGAGATAGAGGATGCGCTGCGGAAAGTCATCCGCAAGCTGCAGCAGGACCGGGCTTGACAAGCGGCCGGCCGGCGGCGGAGATTCATTCGCCGCCGCACCCGCCGGACTTGTCTCAAGTCCGTTTTTTTTGAAGCCGGATCCGGCGCCCTTGGCGGAGCCTTCCGGCTTTACAAACCGGGCGGCGGCCGCTATGATAGAAGAAACATTGCGACTCCGGAGTGACTGGCGGCATAGTGGAGGCAACCACGATGAAGCTTCGGAGAACGGCCGGCCGCCTGGGCAGAGCAGCGTTGCGTTTTTACGCGCGCCTGCTCTTTTTTTGTCCGTCCGTTTCTTCCCGCGGTCCCAACTTCGGGTATAATAGGAAAGACAGTTTGTCCCCTTTGCGGGACGGCCAAGGAGGAACGTTTATGAGAATCGCGATGGGAGCCGATCATGCGGGCTTCGGTTTGAAAAACGGACTGCGGGCTTTTGTGCAAGGATTGGGCCACGAAGTCCTCGATCTGGGCTGCGACTGCGCCGATTCGGTGGACTACCCGGATTACGCGCTCGCCGTCTGCGAGAAGGTGGTGTCCGGCGAGGCCGACCGGGGCATTCTGGTTTGCGGAACGGGCATCGGCATGACGATCGCGGCGAACAAAATTCCCGGCATCCGCTGTGCGCTGGTGCACGATCTGTTTTCGGCCAAAGCCACCCGGGAGCACAACGATTCGAACGTGCTGGCGATGGGCGAACGGGTCATCGGCCCGGGCGTGGCCGAGGAGATCGTTCGCGTCTGGCTCGGCACGGACTTTTCGCAGGGAGAGCGGCACGCCAACCGGATTGCCAAGGTAACCGGGCTGGAGGAAAAGAACGAGCTTCACCCCTGACGGCCATGGCCGGCGGCAAGCCGGCAGGCGGAATGGAGAGCAGGAAAGGGGATGGACGCGTGAACGGCAGCGAAAGCACGTTCGGCGCAGGAGCGACGGACGGCACGAAGCGGACGGAGCCCGTCCCGGCGGAAGCCGGCGGAACGGCTCCCCACGGCATGCCGGAAGCCGGGGAGATTGCCCGCTTGACGGAGCAGGCCCTCGGCGAGCTGGTCGCCGCCGGCGGGCTGGAGCCCGGGCGGCTTCTGGTGATCGGCGTCAGCACAAGCGAGGTGGCGGGCCGGCGGATCGGAACCTCCGGCAGCCTGGAGGTAGCGGCCGGTATCTTTGAGGGCGTAAGCCGCGCCCGGGATAAAGCGGGCTTCCACCCGGTCTTTCAATGCTGCGAGCACCTGAACCGGGCGCTTGTCTGCGAGCGGGCGCTGCTGGAGCGGTTCGGCGGGCTGGAGCCGGTGTCGGTTGTTCCGGTCCCGAAGGCCGGCGGGTCGATGGCCGCCTACGCTTACCGGCACCTGGCCGACCCGGTTGTCGTTGAAGCCGTGCGGGCGCACGCCGGCATCGACATCGGCTCGACGCTGATCGGCATGCACCTGCAGCCGGTCGCAGTCCCGGTGCGGCCGACCAACCGGATGATCGGGGCCGCCCACGTGCAGATGGCGTACAGCCGCCCGAAGCTGATCGGGGGCCCCCGCGCCGTCTACGAGCCGGAAACGGAGCGGGACACGGGCGCATGCGACTGACCCTTGCCCCGCCAACCAAACGGATTTCATCCATCATACCCGAGGAGGAAGATTATTCATGGAACAGCTTCGCAAACAGGACCCCGAGCTGCTGGCAGCGATGGGGAAGGAACTGAAACGCCAGCAGCACAACATTGAGTTGATCGCGTCGGAAAACTTCGTAAGCCCCGCGGTTCTGGAAGCGATGGGCTCCGTGCTGACCAACAAATACGCCGAAGGGTATCCGGGCAACCGGTATTACGGCGGATGCGAATTCGTGGACGTGGTGGAAAACATCGCGCGCGAGCGGGCCAAGGAGATTTTCGGTGCCGAGCACGCCAACGTCCAGCCCCACTCGGGGGCCCAGGCCAATCTGGCCGTTTACCTGGCCGCGCTGAAGCCGGGCGACACCGTCCTCGGGATGAACCTGGCCCACGGCGGCCATCTGACGCACGGCAGCCCGGTCAACGCTTCGGGGCTTTTGTATAACTTCGTCGCTTACGGCGTCCGCGAGGATACGTTCCGCATCGACTACGACGAAGTCCGCAAGGCCGCCTTCAAGCACCGGCCCCGGCTCATCGTCGCCGGAGCCAGCGCATATCCGCGAATCATCGACTTTGAAGCATTTGCCAGCATTGCGCAGGACGTGGGCGCTCTGTTTATGGTCGATATGGCCCATATTGCCGGCCTCGTTGCTGCGGGCGTTCACCCGAACCCGGTCCCGCACGCCCAGTTCGTCACCACGACGACGCACAAAACGCTGCGCGGTCCGCGCGGCGGCATGATTCTGACGCGTAAAGCTTGGGCGAAGGAAATCGACAAGGCCATCTTCCCGGGCATCCAGGGCGGCCCGCTGGAGCACATCATCGCCGCCAAAGCGGTCTCCTTCGGGGAAGTGCTGAAGCCGGAATTCAAGACCTACGCCGAACAGGTCGTCAAAAATGCCAAGGTGCTGGCCGAGGAACTGGCTGCCGAAGGACTCAACATCATCTCCGGGGGCACGGACAACCACCTGATGCTCGTCGACCTGCGCAACATCGACATCACGGGCAAAGCCGCCCAGCACCTGCTCGACGAGGTGGGCGTCACGGTAAACAAGAACGCCATTCCGTTTGACCCGACGAGCCCGTTCGTCACGAGCGGCATCCGCATCGGCACGCCGGCTGTCACAAGCCGCGGCATGGACGAAGAAGCGATGAAGAAGATCGCCCGCATCATTGCCCTGACGCTGAGAAACCCGGAAGACAGCGCGGCGCTCGACAAGGCGCGCGGCTTGGTCGGCGAGCTGACCGAGCAATTCCCGCTTTACCCGGGCCTGAGCTATTAATGCTGAGGGGCGGCAGGCTCGGCGCCCGGTTTTCGGCTTTGCCGGCTCCCGCGGTTTCGCCGGATTCCGGCCGCTCCGCGCCCGCCCCCATGCAAGCCCTCTTTGCCGCCATTCGCGGCGAAGAGGGCTTTTTGCTGAAAAAACGATTGCTCCGCCCGCGCCCGGTTTCCTATAATGGATAAGATATGAAATTGGTTAAGGCAGGGATCGCCATGAAAAAAACGCTTCTCGCCTGGGCGGAAATCATCGGGAAGTTTGCGCTCTGGCTGCTTTTGATGTTCGCCATTCTGGTGGTGTTCGTGCTTCTGGCCGCTTTGTTTACCGGCGGGCTGACGTTTGACTCCGGCGGCACGCTGCCGCTGCCTATGCCGGAATGGGCCGTTATGCTTCTGCAAATCGCGGGCCAGCTTCTCGCCCTGTGGCTGCTGCTGCTGATGTTCGAGCGGAACCGGACGTGGCGGCTTGGCTTTGCGGATTCGCGCGCGGCGCTTCAGCTGCTGTACGGCATGCTGGCGGGCATCGCTTTGATCGGTGCGGCTTTTCTGCTGATCTGGGCCTTCGGCGGCTTGACGGTGACAGGCACGCATTTCGATCCGGATACGCTGCTTGACGTAGGCGGCTGGCTGATCGTTTTCGTCGGTGTGGCCGTAAACGAGGAGGCGCTGGCCCGAGGCTATCTGCAAGGCTTGTTCAAGGCGCGGATCGGCAGGTGGACGGGGATTATCGGGAGCTCGCTGCTGTTTGCCGCCATGCACCTCATGAACACGGGGATCGGAAGCTCCCCGGTTCCGCTGATCAACCTCTTTCTGGCGGGCGTCCTGCTCGGGCTCAGCCGGGAGAAAACGGGAAGCCTCTGGTTCCCGATCGGGTTTCATTTCACGTGGAACTTTTTTCAGGGGAACGTGTTCGGCTTCGCCGTTTCGGGCAATGACACCGCTTCGCTCATCGGCATCCGGGTGTCCGGCCCCGAATGGCTGTCGGGCGGCGTTTTCGGCGCGGAGGGGAGCCTGATCGGGCTTGCGGTTCTGGCCGCCGGCATCGCGTACTTTGCGCTTCGCCGTCCCCGGCATTTATAGGCTTCACGCTTTTGGAAAAGATTAAATGGGAACACTGTGCTATAATGAACAAAGTTTTGAGAACGGCCCGTCCCGCAACGCTGGCAGGAGGGCAAAAAAACGGTCGGCAGACCGTTCGGGAGGATAAGTATGGGCAAAGTATTTATTTGCGATCATCCGCTCATTCAGCACAAGCTGACGTACATCCGGGATGAGAACACGACAACGAAGGATTTCCGCGAGCTCGTCGACGAAGTGGCCACGCTGATGGCCTATGAAATTACGCGCAACATTCCGCTGGAGACGGTGACGGTCAAGACGCCGGTCGCCACGACGGAATCGAAAATTATTTCCGGGCGCATGCTCGGCCTGATTCCCATTCTGCGGGCGGGCCTCGGCATGGTCGACGGCATCCTGAAGCTGCTGCCGGCGGCGAAGGTCGGCCATATCGGCCTGTATCGCGACCCGGAGACGCTCCAGCCGGTCGAGTATTACACGAAGCTGCCGACGGACGTAACCGAGCGCGAGCTGATTGTCATCGACCCGATGCTGGCGACCGGCGGCTCCGCCAATGCGGCCATCGACGTGCTCAAAAAGCGCAACTGCACGCAGATCAAGCTGATGTGCCTGATCGCGGCGCCCGAAGGCGTGGCCGCGTTCCAGAAGGCGCATCCCGACGTGGACCTTTACGTGGCGGCGATCGACGACCATCTGAACGACCACGGCTATATCATCCCCGGCCTCGGCGACGCGGGCGACCGGCTGTTCGGCACGAAGTAACGAGGAGGAGGAGTTCCGTTGCAGCGACTCAAAGTGATGACCGTCTTCGGGACAAGGCCGGAAGCGATCAAAATGGCGCCGCTCGTGCTTGAGCTGCAGCGCCATCCGGAAGAAATCGAGCCGCTCGTTTGCCTGACCGCCCAGCACCGCCAGATGCTGGACCAGGTGATGGGAACGTTCGGCATTACGGCCGATTACGACCTGGACGTCATGAAAGACCGGCAGACGCTGGAGGAGGTCACCGTACGCGTGATTCAGGGGCTGGAGCCGGTATTCCGGGAAGCGAAGCCGGACATCGTGCTGGTTCACGGCGATACGCTCACGACGTTTCTGGCCAGCTACGCGGCGTTTCTCCAGCAGATCAAGGTCGGCCACGTGGAGGCCGGTCTGCGCACCTGGAACAAGCTTTCGCCGTACCCCGAGGAAATGAACCGGCAGCTGACCGGCGTTCTGGCGGACCTGCATTTTGCTCCGACCGGCTGGTCGGCGGGCAACCTGCTGAAGGAGAACAAGCCGGAGGAAGCCGTCTTCATCACCGGGAACACGATTACCGACGTCCCGGCCTATATGGTGAAGAAGGATTACGCCCATCCCGTGCTGGAATGGGCGAAAGGCAAGCGGCTGGTTCTGCTGACGGCGCACCGGCGCGAATCGCAGGGCGAGCCGCACCGCAACATCTTCCGCGCGGTCAAGCGGATCGCCGATGAATACGAGGACATCGCCGTCGTCTACCCGATGCACCTCAGTCCGGCCGTACGCGAACCGGCTCGGGAAATTCTGGGCGATCATCCGCGGATTCGTCTGATTGAACCCCTGGACGTGATGGACATGTACAATTTTTACCCGCACACGCACCTGATCCTGACTGATTCGGGCGGGCTGCAGGAAGAAGCGCCGTCCTTCGGCGTGCCGGTGCTCGTGCTGCGCGACACGACCGAACGCCCCGAGGGGGTCGAGGCGGGCACGCTGGAGCTGGTCGGCACCCGGGAGGATGCGGTATACGACCGGACCCGCGCGCTGCTCACCGACGAAGAGCTGTACCGGCGGATGAGCCGGGCGGCCAACCCGTACGGAGACGGCCGGGCGTCGCAGCGGATAGCAGCGGCCATCAAGTATCATTTTGGCTTATCGGCGGAGCGGCCGGAGCCGTTCGTTCCGGCGAACTAAAAGACAGAAGAGACCTTGTCGAAGGAAGGCGTTTTTTCCGGCAAGGTCTCTTTTCGCTTATCATACGGCGGTTTCCGGGGATGTATAGGGGTGCCAAAAGATACAGAGACTAGGTCTATTATACCATTACCCCAATTTTGTCAATGATCTCGCTCACATTGGAAACGGTCGCATGACGAACAAACGCTCACAAGTCCTTGCTGTATAAGGGTTTTTGATTGTTGCTTCACATAAAATTCTTTTTTGGTCGAATTGACACTCGTTCATGAATTCACTACAATGAATAAGAATTGCGAAGGCAGTCTATCCGAATCACTTCCGCCTGCAACCGCTTCATGGCAAGAGGAGGGAGCCCTTTGGACAACAAGAAACCGGATGCCGACAACCCTTGGCGGGCCGCTGGACTGGTGGGCGCGCTCGGGCTGGAGGTAGCCGTTTTTGCTCTTTTGGGGTACTGGGGAGGGCGTTCGATCCGCGATTGGACCGGCGGTTCGAACGGCTGGATTGCCGGAGGGGTTCTGCTCGGCCTCGCTTTGGGGCTGACGGGAGCCTTTCTGACGGTCAAGAAAATCCTGGAGGATTCGAATGGATGATTTGAAAAGCTTGATGATGCGGATCTACCGTTTGGGATGTCTGCTCCTTGCGGCATGCCTCCTAGCCTGGGCGTTTCTGCCGGAAGCGCGGCCTGCGGCGGCGGGACTTGCCTTGGGAATAGCGGGCAGTCTGTTTAACGGATGGCATCTTTCCAGGCGCACGTTCCAGGTAGTGGATCGGGCACTAGAAAACACGGGGAAGCAAGCCGGTCTAAACTTTGTCGCGCGATGCTGCACGGCCATACTGGTGATTATGGTGGCTCTTAACGAGCCGTCCGTGCAATTGGAGACAGCGGTGATCGGTCTGATGTTCCAGCCGCTTACGGCTTTGACGCTGGGGCTTCTCTCCGTTTTTCATAAGTAACACTACGCGCATGACCGGGAAAGGAGGGAACAAAAACGAATGCATGAATTTCCTATGGTGGAGTTTCTCGGACTGGAGTGGGATATTTCCGCGCTCATCGCGATCTTGGTATCCTGCGTGATAGTTTTTGTGATAGCACGGTTGGCCACAAGGAAATTGTCGGTCGACAATCCGTCCAAGATGCAAAATTTTCTGGAATGGGTCGTTGAGTTCGTCCAAGGAATTGTCTCGAGTTCCATGCCTTTGAAGAAAGGCAAGCCCTACATTGCGCTTGGCATGACGCTGATCATGTTTATCTTTGTCAGCAACCTGCTGGGGCTTCCGCTCACGATCGTGACGGATGTTCACGAGCCGCTGCCTGCTCTCGGCATATCGGCCGAAGAATTTCACCAAGCCCACGAGGCCGGAAAGCATCTGGCGCTGGCCTGGTGGAAATCGCCGACGGCGGACCTCTCGGTTACGGCGGGCCTTGCCCTTATTGTCTTTGCCGTGATCCACTTCAGCGGACTGAAGAAAAACCGCAAACATTACCTGAAGCACTTTGTCGAACCTTACCCGGTATTCCTGCCCCTTAACCTGATCGAAAACATCTTTCATCCGGTTACGCTGGCGCTTCGTCTTTACGCCAATATCCTGGCGGGCGAGGTGCTGATCTCGACCATTCTGGGCATCACCTGGTTCGGGCTTCCGCTATTGGCGGTTTGGCAAGGGTTCAGTATTTTTGTCGGCGCCATTCAGGCCTTCCTGTTTACGATGCTGACGATGGTTTACATAGGCCGGGCCACCGTTCATGAGGAACATTAATGCAAAGGTTTTTTCTCATCCGAACGATCCGCCGTCCTGTTATGGCAGGACACCCGACGGGTTTATCGGTATGAGCACCAATAGAAACAAAAGCAACAAATTCAGCCAACTTTGAGGAGGAAACGAACAATGGGAGTATGGGCATATCTGGCGGCTGCAATCGCGGTCGGTCTTGGCGCGATCGGCGCCGGTTTTGGTAACGGGATGATCGTAAGCAAGACGGTGGAAGCTATTTCCCGCCAGCCGGAAGCGCGCGGCGTCCTGCAAACGACGATGTTTATCGGCGTCGGTATCGTCGAAGTCGTGCCGATCATGGCCGTTGTCCTGGCCTTCATGTTCTATGGTGGGGCCTGATCGTTACACCTATCAGCAACTGACGAATGGCGGGGAAGGCTTAAGCCGTCCGCGCCTTCGTTTTAGTCCCGCCAAAGAGAAGCAGCTTGAAGGGAGGGCAATTCATGGAGATTAATATTACATCGACGGCTGTCGCGATTGTTTCATTCCTGATCTTGTACTGGCTGCTGAACCGCTATGCGTTCGGGCCGCTGTTCTCCGTCATGGAAAAACGCCGTGAGCAGGTGAAGAGCGAGCTGGAGACCGCAGAGCGCAACCGCGTCCAGAGCGTTCAATATATGGAAGAGCAGAAGCAGGCGATCGAAGCGGCTCGCCAGGAAGCCTACGGCATTATCGAGCAGGCCAAGAAAACAGGCGCCCGCCAGCAGGAAGAAATCGTCGAAGCGGCACGCGCGGAGGCAAACCGCCTGAAGAAAGACGCGATCGAGAACATCGAAAGCGAGAAGAACAAAGCGGTTGCCGCCTTAAAAGGACAGGTCAGCGCCATGTCCGTCATGATCGCTTCCAAGATCATCGAAAAGCAAATCGACGAGAAAACGCAACAGGAACTGGTTGACCAATACCTGAACGAGGTAGGGGAGAAATCATGAGCCGGGATATCGCCGCCGTTAAACGTTATGCCCGGGCTTTGTTCGAGGTAGCGCGCGAGCAGGGAAGCGTAGCCGAGGTGGAGGCCGATTTGAAGCTTGTGGCCGATACGGTTCGGGAAAGCGCCGAGCTGCGCACCGCTCTGGACCATCCGGCTTTGTCGTCGGAAGCGAAAAAGAGCATCATTGGTACGGTCTTTGGCGGCAAGGTTCAAGTTGCCGTTTTCAACACGCTGCGCCTGTTGGTGGACCGCCGGAGAGAAGGAATCATTCCTTATCTGCTGGAGGATTACATCCGCGTCGTCAATGCCGAGCTCGGCCGGGCTGACGCGGTGGTGACGACTCCTGTCCCGCTTGCACCGGAAGAAGCCGTCCGGATCGCGGAGCGCTTTGGCAAACTGACCGGCAAAACCGTCCGCGTAACCAGCGTCGTCGATCCCGGATTGATCGGCGGCCTTCAGGTGCGGATCGGAGACCGGCTTTACGACGGCAGCTTGTCCGGCAAGCTCGCCCGTCTGCAAAAATCGTTGACCGGCTCTCAAGCACAGTAGATAGGGGTGACCATCCTTTGAGTATCAGACCGGAAGAAATCAGTACGCTGATCAAAAGTCAAATTGAACAATACAGCACCGACATGCAGGTTTACGAGGTGGGCACGGTCATCACGGTCGGGGACGGCATCGCCCGCGCGCACGGCCTGGAAAACTGTATGGCCGGCGAGCTGCTGGAATTTTCCAACGGCGTCATGGGCATGGCCCAGAACCTGGAGGAAAGCAACGTCGGGATTATCATCCTCGGCCCGTACACCGAAATCCGCGAAGGCGACCAGGTGCGCCGGACCGGCCGCATCATGCAGGTCCCGGTAGGCGACGCCCTGCTCGGCCGCGTGGTCAACCCGCTGGGTCAGCCGGTGGACGGCAAAGGCCCCATCGCCACGACCGAAACCCGCAACATCGAATCTCCGGCACCCGGCGTCATGGCGCGGAAATCCGTCCATGAACCGATGCAAACCGGGATCAAGGCGATCGACTCGATGATTCCGATCGGCCGCGGCCAACGGGAGCTCATCATCGGCGACCGCCAAACCGGTAAAACGGCGATCGCCATCGACACGATCATCAACCAAAAGGGCAACGGCGTAAAATGCATTTACGTCGCCATCGGCCAAAAGCAATCCACGGTCGCCAACGTCGTGGAGACCCTTCGCCGCAACGGCGCGCTGGACTATACGATCATCGTCACGGCGAGCGCGTCCGAGCCGTCTCCGCTTTTGTACCTGGCGCCGTATGCCGGCTGCTCGATGGGCGAATTCTTCATGTACCGGGGCGAGCACGTTCTGGTCATTTACGACGACTTGTCCAAGCAAGCCGCCGCATACCGCGAGCTTTCCCTGCTGCTCCGCCGTCCTCCGGGCCGGGAAGCTTACCCGGGCGACGTTTTCTATCTGCACTCCCGTCTTCTGGAACGGGCGGCCAAGCTCAGCGACGAGCTGGGCGGCGGCTCGATGACCGCATTGCCTTTTATTGAAACCCAGGCGGGCGACGTATCGGCTTACATACCGACCAACGTCATCTCCATTACCGACGGACAGGTGTTCCTGGAGGCCGACCTCTTCTACTCCGGCCAACGGCCCGCCATCAACGTCGGGATTTCCGTATCCCGGGTCGGCAGCTCCGCACAGATCAAGGCGATGAAGAAGGTTGCCGGCACCCTGAAGCTGGACCTGGCCCAATACCGCGAGCTGCAGGCGTTTTCCCAGTTCGGCTCCGATCTGGACCGCTCCACCCAGGCCCGCCTGAACCGCGGCGCCCGGCTGATGGAAGTGCTCAAGCAGGGCGTCAACCAGCCCCTTCCGGTCGAAAAGCAGGTCGTCAGCCTTTACACGGCGACCAAAGGCTATCTCGATGAAGTTCCGCTGGAGGACATCCGGCGCTTCGAGGAGGAATTCCTGGCCTTCGTGGAAACGAGCCACACGGAGATCCTGGCTTCGATCCGCGACACCAAAGACCTGACGGCGGACAACGAGCAGGCGCTCAAAAACGCGATCGAGCAATTCCGCAAAGGCTTTGCCGCATCGCGCTAAAAGCGAAAGGTTTGAGGTGAGAGTATGGCCAAGGGAATGCGCGACATCAAACGACAGATCAAAAGCGTTCAAAATACAAAGCAAATCACCAAAGCGATGGAGATGGTCGCCGCCGCCAAGCTGCGCAAAGCGCAGCAAAAAGCGGAAGCGTCCCGTCCCTATGCGGACAAAATCCGTGAAATGGTGGCCCATATCGCCGCAGCGGGAACCGAAGTCAAGCATCCGATCCTGCTGAAGCGCGAAGTCAAAAAAACCGGCTATCTGGTCATGACATCCGACCGGGGGCTGGCGGGCGGCTTTAACTCCAACCTGCTGCGCAAAACCCAGCAGATCATCCGGGAACGGCACACGTCGCCGGACGAATACACGCTTCTCGTGGTCGGACGCAAAGGACGGGACTTCTTCCGCCGCCGCAAGTATCCGATTCTCGACGAGATTACCGGGCTGCCCGATTCGCCGGCGTTTTCCGATATCAAGGCGCTTGCCTCGGCTGCGGTCAAAAACTTCGAGGACGGCTCGTATGACGAGCTGTACCTCGTGTACAACCGCTTTGACAACGCGATTACGCAAACGCCGGTGGAGCGGAAGCTTCTGCCTTTGGATGACTTTGAAGGCGAGAAATCCTCCACGGACTACGAATACGAGCCGTCGGCGGAAGGCGTCCTGTCGGTGCTGCTGCCGAAATACGCGGAAACCTTGATCTACAGCGCGCTTCTGGAAAGCAAGGCCAGCGAGTTCGGCGCAAAAATGACCGCCATGGGCAGCGCGACCAAAAACGCCACCAAAATGATCAACAGTCTGACGCTGACCTATAACCGGGCCCGCCAGGCGGCGATCACGCAGGAAATTACCGAGATTGTCGCAGGCGCGAACTCGCAGGCCTGACGAAAGTCCGGCGTTTGCCGGGCAACCGGCTTCCGCCAAGATGATGCCAGCTTTTTAGGAGGGAATAGCATGAACAAAGGACGCGTCTTTCAGGTGACCGGGCCCGTCGTCGACATCGAGTTCGAGCGCGGTCAGCTGCCCGATATTTTGAATGCCATCACCATCGAGAAAAAGGCCGAAGCGCCGGGGGAATCCGACTTGAAGCTGACGGTCGAAGTGGCGGTCCATCTCGGCGACAATGCCGTCCGCTGCATCGCGATGTCGAGCACCGACGGTCTGGTGCGCGGCATGGAAGCGATCGACACGGGCGCCCCGATTTCGGTTCCGGTCGGTCCGGCTACGCTGAGCCGGGTTTTCAACGTGCTCGGCGATACGATCGACAACAAAGGACCGGCCGACCGCAGCAAAGTGAGCGTCATCCACAAACCGGCCCCTAACTTCGAGGAACTGATGCCGACCCAGGAAATTCTGGAAACCGGCATTAAAGTCATCGACCTGCTCGCCCCTTATCCCAAAGGCGGCAAGATCGGCCTGTTCGGCGGCGCGGGCGTCGGCAAAACCGTAACCATGCAAGAGCTGATCCACAACATCGCCCAGGAGCACGGCGGGATTTCCGTCTTTGCGGGCGTCGGCGAACGGACCCGGGAAGGAAACGACCTGTTCCAGGAAATGACCGAATCCGGTGTTATCGAAAAAACGGCGATGGTCTTCGGCCAAATGAATGAGCCGCCCGGAGCGCGCCTGCGCGTCGCTCTGACCGGTCTGACAATGGCGGAATATTTCCGCGACGAGGAAAACCGGGACGTGCTGCTCTTCATCGATAACATTTTCCGGTTTACGCAAGCCGGCTCCGAAGTATCGGCCCTGCTTGGCCGGATGCCTTCGGCGGTAGGTTACCAGCCGACGCTGGCGACGGAAATGGGCCAGCTGCAGGAACGGATCACCACGACCAGACAAGGCTCCGTTACTTCGATCCAGGCCATTTACGTTCCCGCCGACGACTACACCGACCCGGCTCCGGCAACGGCGTTTGCCCACTTGGACGCCACCACCAACCTGGACCGCGGCATTGCGGCGATCGGGATCTTCCCGGCGGTCGACCCGCTGGCTTCCAGCTCCCGCATTCTTTCGCCCGACGTTGTCGGACAGGAGCACTATGAAGTGGCCCAAGGGGTTAAGCAAATTTTGCAGCGGTACAAGGAGCTTCAGGACATCATCGCCATTCTGGGGATGGATGAGCTGAGCGACGAAGATAAAGTGACGGTTTTCCGCGCAAGAAAAATCCAAAATTTCCTTTCCCAGCCGCTGCACGTGGCGGAGCAGTTCAACAACATGCCCGGCATTTACGTACCGGTTAAAGAAACGGTCCGCAGCTTCAAGGAGCTTTTGGAAGGCAAATACGACGATTTGCCGGAAGCGGCTTTCCATAACGTAGGCGCCATTGAAGACGCGGTGGAGAAAGCGAAATTGATGTAAGCCGGCAAGGCGCGTTTTCCGTCCGTAAGCGGCGGGAAACGCGGCCGTACGGTCAGGAGGGTGCAGCGTGAGTACATTTAAACTCGAAATTGTGACCCCGGAGCGGAAAGTATACGATCAGGAAGCCGAAATGGTCGTGGTGGAAGGCTCGGAGGGCCAATTGGGCATACTCCCCAACCACATTCCTTTGCTGACCTCTCTCCGGATCGGAGCCGTTCGGATCAAGCGGAACGGTACCGAAGAGGAAGTCGCCGTGAGCGGCGGGTTTCTGGAAGTCCGCAAGGACAAGGTGGTCATCCTTGCCGAAGCCGCAGAGCTCCCGGAGGACATCGACCTGGAGCGCGCGGAAGAGGCGAAGAGACGGGCGGAAAGCAAGCTGCTGCACCGCGACGAATACGACCATATTCGTGCAGAGCTGGCGCTGAAGCGGGCCATGAACCGCATCAGCGTGGCCATGCACAGAAGGCAGCAGTAGCAAAAAAGCGAAGGAGTTTGTCCTTCGCTTTTTTTATTGTTTTGTTATAATGAGGAAGATTGCTCTTATTCTTTCTGAACGGAATAGAAAGGCGGGCGAGCACGATGGGGCAAGACCTCGCCGGCAAGCTGTCCGATCCGGCTGGCTACCTGTTTCTTTTGTTCTCAACGCTGTCCATCCTCGGGGGGATGGGCATGCTTTATGCCGATAAAACGGGGCGCGCCGTCGCGTTTGCCGCCGTTTCGTTTCTCAGCCTGGCGGGCTTGTTCGCGCTTCTGGGGTCGCCCGGCGCGGCTGCCGCGCAGACCCTGTTTGCCTTGTTCGCCGCTTTTCTGGCGGTGTTTTATCTGTCCGTCGGCAAACCGGCGGAGGAAGCCCGAGGCCGTTTTCGCCTCCTGCCGGCAACGGGAGCCGGGATAGCGGCGGCGGTGCTATTGGGAGCGGTCTGGCTGGCGGTCCGGCAGGCGGACTTTTCCCGCCGGCCCCGAACGGAAGGGAACCCGGGCGATCAAGCCGGACTGCTGCTTCAAAGCGATTACGGGCCGGTTGCCGTGCTCGCCGGGCTGCTGCTGCTGGTCGCCCTGGCCGGAGCGCTCTATGTGGCGGGGTCGCGAAGGGGGAAGGACAAATGACTCCTTCGCTGACCGCTTATTTGCTGTTGTCCGCCATTTTGTTCTGCCTGGGCCTTTTTGGCGCGCTGTTGAAACGGAACCGGGTGGTCGTTATGCTTTCCCTGCAGTTCATGCTGGGGGCGGCCAGCCTGGCGTTCGTCGCCTTTTCCAGGTGGGGCGTCCAGCCCTCCGGGACAGGCCGCATATTCGCCGTGCTTGTGGCGGTAACGGGAAGTGCGCAAGCGTTGGCGGCGACCGCTCTGTTTTTTGCGCTAGCCGGGCGCGCGGGGAAAGAAGATAACCAAGCCTAGAGCGGGGGAGGTCCGATGCCATGCTGCCTGATCTAACTGCATACGCATGGATCGCGCCCGGCTTTCTGCTGCTCGCCTGCCTGGTTTTGGCCGCGGTCGACCGGAGAGCCGGGAAAGCAGGAGCGGCGGCGGCGCTCACAGGAGCCGGAGGCTCTCTGCTTATGGCCCTGACTCTTGCAGCCGGAAGAGCGGGCGGGGGCGCATCCGCCTACACGTGGAGCGATATGGCCTGGCTGTCGGCCGGAGAAACCGGCCTGACGCTGGGCTTTGAAGTTACGGGGCTCGTCTCCGTTTGCCTGCTGGCCATCGCCGCGGTCGCTTTCGCCTTTACCCTGATTGCCCTTCGCGTCTACCGGCAGGAAGCGCGAAGAAATTCGGTTCTCGGCTATTTTTCGCTTTTTGCGTTTGCGCTGGAAATGGCGGTTTTGTCGCCGAACCTCGTGCAGCTTTACCTGTTTTGGGAGCTGGCGGGCGCTGCTCTCTTTCTTTTGCTCGGGTTTCTTTCCCGAGCCGGCGGCCGTGCCGAGGCCAAATGGATCGTGTTGGCCGACCGCGCGGGAGGCGCGGGCCTTTTGGCGGCAGTTTTGGTTTTGTACGGGGTCATGCCGGCCGGACAGCTGGATTTTGTCGCCATTGGCAACCGCCTCGTCAACGAGCCGGCCGCCGGACCGGAATGGATGGCCTGGACGGGCGGTTTGCTGCTGCTCTGCGCTCTGGGCAGGACAAGCGTGCTTTTGTTTTGTTTCGGCGGATTGCACAGCCGGCCGGAAGCCGCCTTCCAGAAGGGCGCTTCCTCCGAAAAAGCGGCGTCCTGGCTGACCGGCGCGCTTGCCGGCTTTGCGGCGGTCTTCCTTGTTCTGCGGCTGCAGCCGGTTTGGCGGGCCTGGAGCCAGGGCGGCGAGGCGCTTGCCGCAGCCGCGGCGCTGGCGGCGGTTGCGGCGGGAGCGCGGGCGCTCCTGGCCCGGCGCGCCGGCTGCGCGGAAACGCCGGTTGGCGAGGCGGGAGAGGCGGAGGAGCTGCAGCCGGCCGAACCGGCGGATACCCGGCAGGGAGCCGCAGCCGCGCTGCTGGACGGCTTCGACCGCAGGGTGCTGGGGGGAATTGCCGGCATGGCCGCGCAAGCGCCGGACCGGCTGGCCCGTCTGGGCCATCGGCTGCTGCGGCAATCCCCGCAGATGCTTCGCCTGCTTCTGATTTTGACGCTTGTGCTGCTTGCGGCGGCCGTAACGGGAAGGAGATGGCTGTATGGGGGCTGATTGGCCGCTTCTTACCCTATTGGTATTCTCGCCGCTTGCCGGGCTTCCGTTTCTGCTTTTGACCCCGGAAAGCGATGCCCGGCTGCTGAAGCAGATCGGGGCCGTCTCGGCCGGTGTGCCGCTGGCGTTTGTCTGCTGGCTGCTTGTCCGGTTCAATCCGTATCCGGGAACGCCGCAGTTCACGGAGTACGCTCCCTGGATCCGCATCCCGTTAAACCGCGAGCTTTTGGGAGCGGGGGCCGATTCGTTTACACTTGCGCTGGATTACCGCCTTTCCGTGGACGGCCTGTCGCTTCCGCTGGTCATCCTGACCGCGCTGGTCATGACAGCCGCCGCCTTTTCCGCCTTCTCGCTGAAAAAACGGCGCAAGCTGTTCTATCTGCTTTTTCTGCTGCTGGAGACGGCTCTGCTCGGCCTTTGGCTGGCCCGCGACCTGTTTTTGTTTTTTGTCTGCCTGCAAGGGCTGCTGGTTTTACTTTTTCTTCTGTCCGCCGTCTGGGGAGGGCATGAACGGGAGCGGAGCGCCCTCGGAAGGCTGGCGGCCGCCGGGATGGGGACGGGCCTCCTGCTCATCGCATTTCTGATTCTGCTCACCACGGCGGGAGCTTCGCCTTCTTTGGACGGCGCCGGGCTCGTCTACAGCGGAAATCTGAACGCGCTTCTGCAAAACCTGCACGAGAACCCGCTCTCTTACGCCAATCTGCAGGACGGCAGTCCGTTTTCTTTAACGGAGCCGATGAAAAACGCCCTCTTTTTTCTCCTGCTCGGCGGGTTTGGGCTGTTGACGCCCTTGCTGCCGTTTCATACCGGCTTGCGGCGCCTCGGCAGGGACGCTTCTACGGCTGTTCTGATCCTTCAGACCGCCCTGCTTCCGGCCGCGGCGGCTTACGGCTTTATCCGTTTCGGCCTGGAGCTGCTGCCGGAGCAGACCGTCCGCTGGGCGCCGCTCCTCGCCCTGCTCGGCGCCGCCCAATTGATTTATGGCTCCGCCCTGGCTTTGGCGCAAACGGAGCTCCGCCCGTTTCTCTGCTGCTTCGCCTTCGGCCAGACGGGGATCGTCTGGCTGGGCTTCTCGGCGGTAAATCAAAACGGCCTGACCGGCGCGGTGTTCCACTCGGTGTCGTTCGGTCTGATCGCTGCGCTTTTGTTTGTCCTGGCGGGCTTCCTGGAGGAGCGAATGGGCCCGCTGACGCTTGAGCGCTTAAGCGGCTTGCCGGGTTCGCTTCCGTTCACCGGCGGCATCCTGCTGCTCGCCGGCTTTGCCGCCATGGGCGCGCCTGGGCTCGCCGGGTTTCCCGGGCGGCTGCTGACGCTGCTCGGGCTGTCCGGCGGCCCGCCGGGAGAGGGGCGGCTTACGGCGGCCGCCCTGGCGGGAGCGGCGGGGCTTCTGCTCGCGGCGGCGGCGATGCTGCGGGCCGCCGGCAAGCTCGCCTTTGCCCGGAGAAGAACGCCCGGGCCGCCGTCTCCGGCATGGCGGGACGCCGACTTCACCGAAGCGGCGCCGATGATCGCGCTGGCGGCGCTGATCGTGCTGCTGGGCCTTTACCCCGCCATCCTGCAAAACATCCTGGAACCGGCGGCGACCGGAATAACGCAGCTGCTGGAACAGACGGCGCAGAAAGGCGGGTGATGGAGCGTTGTCCTGGAACGATCTGATATTGTGGAGTCCGGAAGCGGCGCTTGCCGGGGGCATCCTGCTCCTGCTCGCGCTGGAAATCTTTTTGCCCCGGCACGTAAACCGGGCGCCGTCCGGCTGGCTGGCCGTCCTTCTGCTTCTGCTCGCCGCCGGGTGCGCCGTCTTTTTGCTGACGCCGTCCGCTCCTTCCGCTGCCCCGGATCAGGCGCTGCGGACGGACGGCTTCTCGGGCGCCGTCAAGCCGCTTTTGTTGGGCGGGGCCGCCATTGCCGCGTTTCTTCAGCTGACGGCCGCAAAGGCGGGGGAGCGCCCGAGGTCGGTCTTGTTTTTCGTCTTTTTGCTGGCCGTGTCCCTGGGCATGGCGGTGACGGTATCGGCCGTCGACTTGATTCCGCTTTTCCTTGGCCTGGAGCTGACGGGGCTGGCTGCGGTCTTTCTGGTCGGCTTGCGCGCCGCAGGACGGGACACCTTCGCCTATTGGGTCGGGCATGCGATTTCCTCGGCGCTCCTTTTGTACGGGATGGCCTTGCTGTACGGCGTATCCGGTTCTACCCGGCTTTCCGCCGTCCGCAGCGCCATCCGGACCGCCGACGCTTCCTGGAACGGCTTGCTGTATGCGGCGCTTTTTCTGCTCCTGGCCGGGTTTGCGTTCCGGCTGACGGCCGTGCCCTTCCGGCGTCCGGAGGCAGCGCCGGAAGAAGAGCCGGTTCCGTCCGCCGCGCTGCTGACTCTGCTGCCGCCCGTCGCCTTCGCCGCCGCGCTTTTTCGCTTCATCGGCGGCGCATATGCCGCCCTCCCGGCTTCCGCGGGAGGCCCGCTTTCGGAGGACGCGCTTCTGGCCGTCCGCCTGCTCGCGGGCGGGTTCATGCTGGCGGGCGGTCTGCTTGCGCTGCGGCAAAAAAACGCGAAGCGGCTGCTCGCCGCCCTGTGGGCCGCTCACAGCGGTTTCCTCCTGGCGGCGGCGGGCACCGGGTTTACCGTCACAGGCGCATCCTCTTTTGGCGCTTTTGCGTATGAATTGGCCGCGACGCTTCCCGCCTTTTTCGGGCTGTATGCCGCCTTGGCCGTCCTGGAGCGGAGCGGCGGGAGCGAACTGAGCGCTTTTGCCGGGCTCTACCACCGGGCGCCCGTTCTGACCGCCGCGTTGACCGTGCTGCTTCTGTCCTTGGCCGGTTTGCCGCCGACAGGCGGGTTTTTCGGCCGCTGGTTTCTGCTCTTCGGCGCCGTGCAGAACAAACTCTACGCGACCGCAGCCGTCGTGTCCGCCGCCGGCGTTCTCGTGCTGGTTGCCGCGGTTTCGTTTATCCGCCAGATGTTTTTGCGGAGCGGAACGGACCGGCCGGGCGGCTTTCCCGCGCCGATTTCAGGGATCATCTTCTGCTGTGCGGCCGTTACGCTGGCGCTAGGTTTGTACCCCCAGGCGGTTTTGAAAATTGTGCAAACAATTTTTTCGTTCGGCATGGATTTCTTCTAGCGATCATGCTATTCTTGTTTACATGGGTTTGCGCGCCTGTTTCCAGTAACGCTACGGTTCCATGACACCTCATGGAACTCGTGCAGCGTCCGAACGACGCCGAAGATCATGCATGTCCGGGCAGCCATCCGCTGCCCTTTTTTGTTCCGGCCAACAGGTAAATTTAAACAGTCGATAGAAGGAGGGGGTAAGCGGCGATATGGGAAAGGTGCATCGAGCCGTACTGCTGGTGTTGTCCGCCGTTTGCCTCCTGTTCGCAACTTCCCCCGGTGCAACGCCGTCTTTACATACAACGGCCCGGAGCGGGAACTCTCCGGGTCTTTCTTGGATTATGGAATGGAAAACGGACCCTCCGGCCGCTTTCCGGGAGGAAAGCGTGACGGAGCGCGAATATTCCGATTCGCTCGTCACCGTGTCGCGGCCCAAGCCGGGTACGGACGAAGAAGCCTGGCTGGAACGCTGGAGCGGTCCGGAGTGGACCGAATCGGTGCAGCCGAACCAGCGGTACCGGGTGGCCGGCATTCCGAACGACCCGATGCTGAGCCACCAGAATTATCTGGATGACATTCATGCGCCCGAAGCGTGGGAGCGGTCGACCGGAAAAGGCGTGGTCGTGGCGGTTGTGGACACCGGGGTCGAGCTGAACCATCCCGACCTCGCAGGCTCGCTTGTGAAGGGGATCAACCTGGTTGATCCGGGGGCGCCGCCCGAAGACGACAACGGGCACGGAACCAACGTCGCCGGCGTTATCGCGGCCAGCGCCAACAATGAAAAAGGAATTGCCGGCATCGCCTGGGATGCCAAAGTAATGCCGATCAAAGCACTGGAAGCCGACGGCACCGGCGATGAAGACCGGCTTGGCGAAGGGATCCGCTACGCCGTAAACCAGGGCGCGGACATTGTCGTGCTGTCGCTGGGCTTGAACAAGCCGTCCAGCTACATGGAGTCGGTGGTGGAATACGCCGAAAGCAAAGGCGTTCTGCTCGTCGCCGCATCGGGCAACGAGGGAAAGGAAGTCAAGTACCCCGCAGCGTTCCCGACCGTCGTCGCCGTAGGGGGGATGATGAGCGACCGCACGCGGGCTTCCCTGGCCAACTATGGACAGGAGCTGGACCTGCTCGCCCCTTGGAACGTATTTACGGCGGCGCGCAACGGGAGCTATCATTTCAGCGGGGGGACGTCGCTGGCCGCCCCGCAGGCCGCCGCAACGGCGGCGCTGGTACTGAGCGTCAACCCGGGTCTGAAGCCGTACGAGGTGCGCACCCTGCTACGCCAGACGGCGCAGGGGATCGGCATGGGGAACGGAGAATGGGACCCGGAAACGGGGTACGGCCTCCTGCGCGCCGACCGGGCGGTGGCTGCCGCCCTGACCCAGGCGGGGAAGCCCGCCGACGGACAAAGCCGGCGGGAGAAAGCGCCCGCCCTGCCGCTGAACAAACAGACGGACGGCTCGTGGCCGGCGGGTGCCAGGGAAATCTGGTACAGCGTTCATGCGCCTTATGACGGATATGTGGCCCTATCCCTCTCGCCGGCCCGTTCCTATACAGGCGGCTATGTCGAAGTTTATAGCGCCGGAACGGCGCTTTTGGCCCGCCAGACATTGAACGGAACCGGCCAAACGGGCATCGTAGTCAAAAAGGGCTACAATTTTTTGCGGTTTATACCGATGACGGAAATAAAGCCTGCAACGGTCTATCACCTGACGGCCAAGTTCCGGATGGAAAAGGACCCTTACGAAGACAATGATGCGGATTATAAAGCCTATACCTTGGCGACCCGCAATCACAGTCTGACGGCCTCATTTCATAAAACGGGTGACGAGGACTGGTATTCCCTGAAGGTGGACCGTCCCGGAAAGCTGAGCGTACGGGTGTCCACCGATTCTCCCCGCATCGACCCGACCCTGATGGTGAGAAGAGCGGAAGAAACCGGGCTTGTGATCGACCGGCACAACGAAGGAGAAACCGAGCGGCTGGACGATCTCGAAATCAAGCCGGGGCTCTACTACATCCGGGTGGGCAGCGTGGAGCGGTCGGATGATCCGCCTGCGGGCGAATATACGCTGCGGGTGGAGCTGGAGAGCAACGACCCCGATCCGGGAGAGCCGAACGACAAGGCATACGAAGCCACCGAAATGAAGCCCGGGCATATGTACAGCGGAACGCTCGGGACATCCGGCGATGTCGACTGGTTCCGCTTCCGGCTTGCCGAGGCGACCGACGTACGCCTGGTGCTGACCGGGGCGGCAAACGCGCCGGCGTTCGGCTTTACGCTTGCGGACGATTCGCTTCGAACGCTGGAACATTCCGTTCCGGCCTCCGCGAGCGGCGGCGCCTCAAAGCGCCGGTCGGAGTGTCAGGTCCGCCTGGACCCCGGCGTTTATTATGTCCGGCTCCAGGCGGGCTCCGGCCAGAGCGGCGGCGCGTATATGCTCCAGCTCCAGGTGCCGGAATGAGCCGGACGCCGGACGGAGAACCGTTAGGAAAGGAAGAGTGTCTTGAACGAAGCGGATTCGTTTTCCCGGTATCTGGCGGTCTCCGCCTTAACGTCGATCGGCATCTCTCTGG
Source organism: Gorillibacterium sp. sgz306347 (assembly GCF_059735245.1). NCBI lineage: Bacteria > Bacillati > Bacillota > Bacilli > Caryophanales > Paenibacillaceae > Gorillibacterium > Gorillibacterium sp. sgz306347. The sequence goes on along the minus strand of NZ_JCAPET010000026.1, from coordinate 4,690 downwards.
TCTGCATTTGTCTGGCCTGGGTAGCGCTGCAGCAGTTTCGCTTCGACCTGTTTCTGAAGCAGCCGCGTTCCTTTGCGGCGCGCCTGCTCCAGGCGATGCTGGCGGTCGCGCTCGGCTACGGCGTCGCCCAATTTATTACCAGCTATATCACCTGGTCCTCCGGGCTGAAAGGCTTTTTTTGACCGCCTCGGCGGAGGCGCCGAACTGCATAACATGGACCGCGTTAGATCAAAATTTGTATAAGCTTCTTTTTTCGAAACAACTAGCAAATGAGGCTGCGATCATGATGAGAAAACCGATTCAGAACGACAACAACAAACCCCGGAGGGCTGCCGCATGAGCAAAATAATCGTCCGCGGAGGCCGTGCGCTGACAGGGGAAGTCAAAATCAAAGGCGCCAAAAACGCCGTTCTGCCGATCTTGGCGGCCACCCTGCTTGCGTCCGAGGGAGAAAGCGTAATCCGGGAAGTCCCGGCGTTGGATGATGTCCTGACCATTAACCGGGTGGTGGAAAGCCTGGGGGCGTCGATCGAGTACCGTTTTGAAACCGTTCGCGTAAACGCGGAGCGCCTGACCACGCCCGAGGCGGCGCCCGACCTGGTCCGCCGGATGCGGGCTTCCTTTCTGGTGCTCGGCCCGCTTCTGGCCCGTTTGGGGTGCGCGCGCATTGCCCTGCCGGGCGGCTGCGCCATCGGGACTCGGCCGATCGACCAGCATTTGAAAGGGTTTGAAGCCATGGGCGCCACCATCGAGGTCGGCCAGGGCTACATCGAGGTAAGAGCCGAAGGAAGACTGAAGGGCGCCAAGATCTACCTGGACGTAGCCAGCGTCGGCGCTACTGAAAACATCATGCTCGCAGCCAGTCTTGCCGAAGGAACGACCTACATTGAAAATGCCGCCATGGAACCGGAAATCGTCGATTTGGCGAATTTCCTCGGCGCGATGGGCGCGAAGGTGCGCGGTGCGGGAACCGGCACCATCCGCATTGACGGAGTGGAGAAGCTCGCCGGGGCCGAGCATACCGTAATTCCGGACCGGATCGAGGCGGGCACGTATATGATCGCGGCAGCGGCTACCCGCGGCGACGTTCGGGTGGAAGGCGCGATTGCCGACCATTTGCGTCCGCTCATTTCCAAGCTGAGGGAAATGGGGGCGGTGGTGGAGGAGGACGATAACGGCGTTCGCGTGAAGGCGGAGGGACGCCTGAAAGCCGTCGACATCAAGACCCTTCCGCATCCCGGCTTTCCGACCGATCTGCAGGCGCAAATGATGGCGCTTCTGCTGAGCGCGGACGGAACAGGACTCGTGACCGAAACCATTTTTGAAAACCGCTTTATGCATGTCGAAGCGTTCCGCACCATGGGCGCGGACATCGGGGTGGAAGGCCGCACGGCGGTCGTGAACGGCGGAGCTGCACTGACAGGCGGCGCACCGCTTCGGGCCACCGACCTGCGGGCGGGCGCGGCGCTGATCATCGCGGCTTTGACGGCCGAAGGGGCTTCCGAAGTGACCGATGTGTATCACATCGACCGGGGTTACGTAGACATCGTGAAAAACCTGCATGCGCTGGGAGCCGACATCAGCCGGCTGGAGCCGCAGGAGGCGGCGGAAACGCACAAAAGCGAGACGGCCCGGGCCGCCATTGCCAAAAACGTCTTCCAGGCTCACCCGAGCCTTGCCTGAAGGGGCCTTTTTTATCCACTTTTTGCGATTCCAATCGAGCAGTGCGCCGGGCGCCTGCTCTTTTTGGCTTGTGACAATCATATGACATCCTGCACTGGTGATTCCGGACGGCAGGGGAGTATAATCAAACTGGACAATCATCGGCTTGTAAAGTAGGTGCGCTTATGGCGTTAGCCCCAAACGAATCCGGGGAAAAGACCCGTCCGTGGAGCGGGCTCGACTCCTTTATTTTTCTTCTGCGGACCATCTGGTTTGCCGCCGGCGTGGTGGTCCTGATCCAAAACAACCTGACGGGCTGGCAGGATGCGCTCTTTTTTGTGTGGTTCTGCTTGTCTTATCTCATTCCCCAGCTGCTTTTCCGTCCCGGTCTGATCCGTCCGCTGTGGTACGCGGCCACGGAGCTTGCGGTGACCGGCGGCTTGTTTGTGTATGCGTCGGCGCATTACGACGGGGGCAGCGTCTATAAATTTTTGTATCTCCCGCTTTCGGTCGGGTACCTGACAGGCCGCAAAGGCTTGAAAACGGCGGGACCGGCGGTAGTCGTCCTGATTCCGCTGCTCGCGTTAAGATTTGGCAAAGGGGACGTGCCGCCGCTTGGGCAGCTGTTCGATTTTTTCGCGTACTACCTTGCTTTTTACGGGCTCGGAGTGGCGCTTAATCTGCTCGTTTCCGCGCATGAACGGGCCAAGGAGCTGCTGGAGGTCATTGGAGAAAAGAATGCCGTGCTGGAGCAGTATGCCCGGCAGGTCGAGAACCTGACGCTGCACGAGGAGCGAAGCCGTATGGCGCGGGAGCTGCATGACACGGTGGGGCATACCTTTACGTCCGTGATCATCGGGATGGACGCGGTGCGCTACCAGATCGACACGGCGCCGGAGGAAGCGAAGGAAAGCCTGCGGGAGCTGCTGGCTGTCACCCGGCAGGGGCTGGACGATACCCGGCGAAGCATACACCAAATGGCGGAAGACGCCGGAGAGAGCCTGGGGCTGGCGCTGGAACGGATGGCGGCGGAATTCGCCCGGCATACGGGGACGGACGTGAACGTAGAGGTGGAAGGCGAGGAGACGCCGCTTCCGCAATCGGCGCGGCTTGCGCTGATTCGCTGCCTGCAGGAATCGCTCACCAACGCCAAGCGGCACGGCAAAGCGTCGCTGGTCGACGTCCGGCTGACCTTCAAGACGGAAGGGCTCGAGCTTTCCATCTTCGACAACGGGGAAGGGTCGGATGACATTTCTCCCGGCTTCGGCCTGAAGGCGATGAAGGAGCGGCTGTCCGCCTGCGGAGGCTGGCTGACGCTGCATTCCGCCGCCGGCATGGGCACCCGGGTCGTCTGTTCGGTGCCGAACGCCCCGCAGGCCTGGCCTGAGCCGCCGGCCCAAGCCCGGAAAGCCTGACGCCCGCGCGCGAACGGAATAGAGGAAAAGGAGGAAAATCGCGTTGAACGAAACCGAATGCATTACGCTGGCGATCGTTGAAGACCAGGAGCTGATCCGCAAGAGCCTGAAGATCGTTCTCGGCATGGAGCCGGGATTTCGCGTCTCGTGGCTGGCCGAGAACGGCAGCAAAGCGCTGGAGGAATGCGAAACCGATCCGCCTGACGTGATTCTTATGGACATCAAAATGCCGGTCATGGACGGCGTTGAGGCAACCCGTCTGCTGAAGGCGCGGTGGCCGGAGATCAAGGTGATCATCCTGACTACGTTCGAGGAGGTGGAGCTGGTTCTGGACGCGCTCACCTCCGGGGCGGAAGGATATTTGCTGAAGGCAATGGACCCGAAAGACCTGGCATCGGGGATTCGCCATGTATACCGGGGCGAAACCTTGATCCCGCAGCACATGGCCAAGGAGATCTTCGCCCGAAGCACGCAAACCGCCGCCAAAACCGGAAGCGAGGAAACGGCGGCCAAAAATGATTACGGCCTCAGTGAACGGGAGCTTCAGGTTTTGCGCGGGCTTTCGGACGGCCTGTCCAACCGCGAAATCAGCGCCAAGCTCTTCATATCGGAGGGAACGGTCCGCAATTACATCAGCTCGGTTTATTCCAAAATGGACGTGCGCAACCGCGCGGAAGCGGCACGCAAGGCGATGGAAAGCAAGTGGATTCGTGACAGTCTGCATGACAACCGGCACTAACGCCGTATGACGAATCGGGGGTAGAATGAAGCCATCCGATAAAACCGACAGGGAGGTTGCCCCTCGTGTACGATAACGATCACCGCGCACCGCATTACTCGGAATTTCCGCACTACCGTCCGCCGTCTCCCCACAAGCAGAAAAGCTCGGCTGCCGCCGTCCTCTTTTCGGTGTTTGTGCCCGGAACCGGACACTACTACCTGGGCCTGATGAAACGCGGGTCCGCGTTCATCATGGGGCTTGTGCTGGACATCGTCCTCCTGTGCCTCATCGTGGCCAACCGGAACGACATGATCTCGCCCAAGCTTTATGTGCCGATGGTGGTGTTCGTGGCTCTGCTGCTGCCGTTCCTGTACATTTACTGCATCTTTGATGCCGCCCACCGGACGGGGATGGTCAATCGGGCGAAGGAGGACCCCCTCCTCGAATTCGGCCTTGACGACCTTCCGGTTCGCCCGCAGCTTATGGGGGGCGCCCTGATCCTGGTAGGCGCTGCGCTGTTCGTGTTCCAAATGGCCCCCTATTGGTTGGTGGACCTGTTCCGGGATTTCGGGGGAACCATCATCGCCCTCCTGCTCATCGGGGGCGGAGGATGGATCATTTACCGGATGAAATAAAGACCCGGGCGCAAAACGTCGGCCCGGGCGAAACGAAACGCATATTCTTTGGAAGACCCCGTCGGGGTCTTCAGGCTGTTTAGAAAGTCTCGGTCGGCATTTTTTGTGCAAATGGGCAGCGGGCGCGAATGGCCCAATAACCGGAGGGTTTCGCACTTGCAGCGTGGACGGGAAGTGCAAAAGAGCAACTAATCTGAGCATTTTAGCCTATTATCGCAGTAGACTTGCAAAAAAACTTACATGGTGCCTGTAAGAGG
>NZ_JCAPET010000025.1:0-74651 GCF_059735245.1 Gorillibacterium sp. sgz306347 | reverse complement strand
TCGGGCCCCCGATTATGGAGCGCTTGACAAAAACGTTCATAGCAACGGTTGCCACAGCGCTTATTTGCCTCAAAAGAGCGGTTACAAATTTGTAACGGTTGCCACAGCGGCTATTCTCGGTTTTTTGGCCTGAATATGCCCACTTTTCTCTAAATAAGCCCTGTGGCAACCGTTAGCGCAGAAAAAGGGGCGATTTCGGGCAAATAGGCTCCGTGGCAACCGTTAGCGTGGACGTTAGCGCGGACCGGGAGGGGGAAGGCTGGGAGTCGCCCGCAAAGCCTTTTTGCCAGACGGCACCGGGAGCCAAAAGCCACCGTCCCGCGCTTCTGCCAGGCCGGGCAGCCGGTTTGAGCCGGACGGAAAGCGAAAACGCTGCATACGCTTTGGATGCGGTTTGTGATAAGAGCAAAAACCGGACCGGGCGAGGATGAGCGGCCCCCGGTTATTGGTTTAGCCAATAATCGGGGGCGTTCACCTCGTGCCCGGTCCGGTTTTCGTTCATTTGTGACGGGGAGCGCCTGATTCCAAGGAACTCGCCTTTGAGGAAATACGCTTGCGTCCGGCTCTAGCGTCCGGCTCTAGCGTCCGGCTCTTACTTTCGGCTCCAGCGCCTGACTCTTGCGCTTGGCCTTTACGTCCGGTTCATTTGCGCCGAAACAACTCGTCCCCGACTGGATAACCGGCCGTCCTTCATTTGCTTGCCCGAAAAACGGCCGGTATCCGAAGCGGAAGGAACGATCAGTTCACTTTCTTGATCCGGCCTTCGATGGCGGCGGTGATGCTGCCGGTGCCGAATTTGGTTTTGATGTAGTCGATCGTCGCGTCCAGATCGACCGGACCGGCTTCGCGGCTGGTGCCTTTCAGCAGCACCGTGTAGCCGTCGCCTCCCGTCGCCATGAAGTCGTTGACCACGATGGTGTAGGTGGCGGTGTCCGCTACCGGCGTTCCGTCGGCCTTTTTGATCTCGACGATCCTCTGGCCAGCCGGCTTGCTGACGTCATAGGTGTACGTGAAGCCCGACACCTGGCCGATCTTCGTGGAGGTTGCGCCCCATTGCTGGTTGAGCAGTTCCTTCAGCTGGCTGCCGGTCAGCGTCATTTTGATCAGCACGTTGCCGAACGGCTGGATGCCGAAGGCGGTGCCGTAGGTTACATTGCCCTGCGGCAGATCGTTGCGGATGCCGCCGGAGTTCATGAACGCGAAGTCGGTGTTCATGGCGGCGCGCATGCCGTCGGCGATCAGGTTGCCGAGCGCGGATTCGCCGTCCGCGTTGGCGGTGCGGGTGATGGCGGCGTCGGTTTTGCCGACGGGCGCGTTCATCACGGGCGCATTTTGGTCAACGTACTGCTTGATCATTTCCGCGATTTCCGGGTCGGGCGTGATGCCTTCGCGTTTAACATCGACAATCGCTCCCGTTTTGCTCACGATGTCGCCCGTGGCGCGGTCGACCACCAGGTCAACGTCCGAGAAGGCGGTGCCGTAGGAGTAAGCTTCTACGACAAGCTTGTTGTCGATGACTTTGTTCAGGCCGCCGTGGTTGTGGCCGGCAAAGATGACGTCCACTTCGTCGTCCACGCTGTTGGCTAGGTCGACCACTTCTCCGGTGGGCGCATCCGCGGAGCCTTCAAACGGGTCGTGCGCCAGGATGACGATAGAGCGGATGCCCTGCTCCTTCAGCTCGTAAACCGCTTCGTTGACGGCGGCGGTTTGATCGGTGAACGTCAGCCCCTTCACGCCTTCGGGCTTGACGATCGTCGGGGTGATGTTGGTGACGACCCCGATAAAGCCGATCTTCGCTCCTCCGACTTCCTGAACCACGTAGGGATCGAGGAAGTGCTCGCCTTTTTCGTTCAGCACGTTGGCGACGACATAGGGGAAGTCCGCTCCCCCGAACGCTTTTCCGCTGACCGGATTTTTGCCGCCGTAAATCAGGCGGAGCGCTTCGGCCGGGCCTTTGTCGAACTCATGGTTGCCGACGGTCCCGACGGCAAAGCCGAGGCGGTTCAGGAAATCAATCGTCGGCTCGTCCTGCAGAAGGGCGGAAACCGGCGCGCTGGCGCCCACCGCGTCTCCGGCATGAACAAGCAGCGTGTTTTCATTTTCCGCTTTGTATTTCTTAAGGTAGGCCGCCAGGTAGTCGGCTCCGCCTACGGAACCGGTGACTTTGCCCGTCGAATCCTTCAAGTCTTTCTTGTAATCCAGCTGGCCGTGGAAATCGTTGATGCCCAGCAGCTGAACGGAGATGTCGGTAATCAGCTTGTCGACGACCACCGCAGCTTCGGCGCGGGTGGAGGTTGCCTTCGGCGCGAACTTGCCGTTGCCGCGCCCTTCGGCACCGAGAATGCCCCGGTCGATCGCAACGTTAATGCTGTCCAAAGCCCACGCGCTGACGGTGCCGCCATCGGTGAAGACGGCTTTCTCGCCGGTGGTCAGGGTTTCTCCGGCTTTTACATCCAGCGCTTTCTTGATCATGACGGCAAGCTGCTCGCGGGTAATCGGCTGGGTCGGCGCAAACCGGTTTTGGCCGACGCCGGCGATCAAGCCGTTCTCGTAAGCGGCAGCGACCGGAGCGGCGTACCAGCTGCCCGCAGGCACGTCCGTGAACGGCGCTTTGCCGCTGGCTTTCAGGTCCAGCGCCTTCACCAGCAAGCTGGCGAATTCGGCGCGCGTGACGCTGGCCGCCGGAGCGTACTTGCCTTGGCCTTTGCCGGAAGCGATGCCCTTGTCCACCAGGTTGCTGATGTAGGGGTAAGCCCAGTGGGAAGCGGGCACGTCCGTAAACGAGCCGGCCGGCTGCTCCGGCTGGCCGCCGGGCTGGCCAGGCTCAGGAGCGGGCGTTTCGCTGCTCGGCTTGAACGAGTAAACGGCAAAGCCTTTCTCGTCCTGCTTATTGAGCGAAGCGATGCTGCCGCCGTCCGTCAAATATTTCCCGGCTTGCGGCGAAGACGTAAAGGTCACCGTTGCGCTGCCCGTCGTCGGAGCGATCGACCAGTTGTTGTCGGCCGTCGGGTTGATCTCCTTGTTGGTCGTGATGTAGTTCATCAGGATTTGACGGTTTTCGTCCGGAGCGTCGATGATGTACCGGCTTCCTTTGACCCCCGGGAAGTTGCCGCCGCCGCTTGCGCGGTAGTTGTTGGTGGCGATAATGAATTCCTGGTTCGGGTCGATCGGCTTGCCGTTAAAGCTCAGGTTGACGATCCGGCTGGAGGAAGCGTCGTTCACGCTGCCGTCCGGCTTGTACTTGGCCGGCTTCGTCACGTCCACCTGGTACGTCACGCCGTCGATCACGTCGAAGTTGTAAACGGCGAAGGACGGATTGAGAAGCGGCTGCTCGCCTGCCTTGGCCGGGTCGATTTGATTGAACATCCCCGCCGACATTTCCAGCCATTCCTTGACAACGGAGCCTTTAACCAGAATGGCCTTCAGCGTATTGTCGTACAGGTACAGGTCGCCGGCGCTCTTGATGGCCAGCGGGCCTTTGGCGATCTCGGTGTATTCCTCGGGGCCGTTGCGTCCCGACTTGAAGGGCGCGCCGACCGACAGAACGGGATAGTCCTTGAACTGCGGCAGGTTTGCGGCGATATACTGCTCGACATAGTCCTTTTGAGCGTTCGTCACAACCTGGATGGAAGGATCGTCCTGCACCAGGGCGAAAAAGCTGTTGATCGGCGCGGTTGTCGTTCCGATCGGGCTGTTGGTGTAGGCGATGGTGCCTTCATGCTCGGCCTTGATCAACTGCTCGATGGCCGCATCCGGCTCAACCAGCGATTTTTTGTCGGCCGTGCTGTAGATGGCGCGGGTCGACGACTGGGAGGAAGCGACCGCCCATTTGCCGTCTTTTTTGGTCAGGGTCAGGTCGATCAGGCCCAGGTTGTTGCCGCCAAAGCCGGCCTGTACGGCGGGAACGCCGTTGATCGTGCCTTTCGCGTTGTCCACGCCGGGCAGCGGATTGCCGGAAGCGTCCTTGAAGAGCGCGTCCAGCGATTTCGCGTCGGCCGCCGGAAACACCTTGTGCGTATGCGAAAAGGTGATGGCGTCGATGCCCGGAACCTTGCTGAGCGGCAAAACAGCGTCTTCGGCAAGGGTATTCGCCGCTGCGCTGCCGTTAAAGCCCGTATGCGAAAGGACGACAACCAGATCGGCGCCTTTGCTGCGGATTTCGGGTACGAATTTTTCCGCCGTGGCGACGATGTCCTTGGCGATGACTTTGCCTTCCAGGTGGGTTTTGTCCCACTGGGTGATTTGCGGAGTGACGAGGCCAAGCACGCCGATTTTTACGGTTTGGGTTTGGCCTGCTTCGTCTTTGAAGCTTTTTTCAAGGATTTGGTAAGGGGTGTACCGGTTGACGTCATTGTCAGGATTGTTGTCCTTGTCGTCGATGTAGACGTTGGCGTTCACGTAAGGGAAATCGGCTTTTTTGATGACTTGATCGAGGTAATCCAGCCCATAGTTGAATTCATGATTGCCGAAGGTGGCGATGTCGTAGCCCATGAGGTTCATGGCTTTGAAGACGGGATGGGTTTCGTCCGGCTGCACCGGATCGACAAGCGCCTTGTATGTACCGAGCGGAGTGCCTTGAATCAAATCTCCGTTGTCCACAAGAAGCGTATTGGGCACTTCCTGGCGGGCCTGTTTGACGAGATTGGCCGTGCGGACGAGACCCACTGTGGGAGCGGCTGCGCTTTTGTAGTAATCATAAGACATGAGGTTGGTGTGGATGTCCGTTGTTTCCAGTATCCTCAGCTTCAGACTGGCGTCTCCGTCGGCCGCCAATGCGGCTGCGCCGCCGAACGGCATGGCGAGCATGCTGACAACCAGTGAAGAAGCTGCAAGCTTGGTGAATCGGTTCTTTAACCCATGCTTCATGAATCCACTTCATCCCTTCCGTTATGTGTCTATATAGTGAATGAAACACTTCTATTATAAACAACTGTAAGAAAGAAAGACAAATGAAGAGAGGAAGATTTACATAAAATTAATAGAGTGGGCGAGCGTGCCGAAAAAATAGCGGAAAAAGGGGACGAAAAAAGCCCCGAAAACCGGCGGGGTTTTCGAGGCGGATGCTCTTCGGGCGATGGCAGGCGTTGCTAATTTCCGCCCGGCTTTATACGAGGCCGCCGCTCCCGCAGCGCAGTTTCCGGGTTGCCCGGGTTGACCCGGTTACCAGTTCGACCCTCCGGACGAGTTCCCGGAGTTTTTGCTTTCGCCGCCGCCCCAGCCGGAGCCGCCGGAGGAGTTTCCCGAGCTTTTACCACTCCAACTGGAGCCGCCGGAGGAGTTTCCCGAGCTTTTGCCGCCCCGACTGGAGCCGCCGGAGGAACCCGTTGAGCTTGATTTGGAGGATTCGGAGGATGAGCCAAAGAAGCTTGAGGAGGAACCGGATGACCGCGAGGAGCCGAAAGAGTCCGAAGGCCCGAAAAGCCCGCCGAACGGGCCATCGTCTTCTTTTTGCCGCCGGACGTAGTCCCGTTCCGCCGCTCTGCGCTCCCGCGCGGCCCGCAGCTGCATTTGCGCGGCGTGTTCCCGGGAAAGGGCCAAGGCTTGCTGCTGCTCAACCAGAATACGCCGGCCGTTTGTCTCCCGCATGGCGGCGATCAATTGATCAATTTTGTCCAGGTACTCCGGAGCCTCCTCATAGGAGCCGCTTTCCATCAATTCTTGGATTTGACTGATCAAGCTTTTGTAAGAGCTTTTAACATTCCTTTTATACCCGAACCCGGTAGAGCGGCTGTACTCCGCTTTAAATGCATACTCCTGTAATTTTATTGCTTCTTCCAATTCTTTTTTTAGTTGGTCCACCTTCCGAATAACGGTCACAAATAACTCCACGCATTTGTGATACATTTCTCCTTTTTCTACAAGCGTCATCAGGTCGCACGGCTTTTTTTCGGATTCCTCTACAAAGTCGCGGTGAAGAATGCCGATGTTCTCATAATGCATCTTCAAATCATGCTGAGGCGTGGGGAGCAGATCTTCCTTTTTGGCAAACGTCCAAATTTGATTGTAGGCTTCCACATCGCTGCGGAATTGCTCAAAAGCCGATGCGAGGGTCCGGTCCCATTCCTCGATGGTATTCATGCTGTCCCGCAGCAGCTGGCTCAGCGCTTCGAACTCCGCCTGAAGCTCCGTAAAAAGCCCGGAGGCGCGTTCGAACTCCTGACGGTCGTCCTCGGTCAAACGGATGGCTTCGTTCAGCCGGGGACGGGCTTTCTCCAATTGCTCGCATAACGCCTGATAGTCGCTTTCAAGGTCCTTCCAAAGGCTTTCCCGGTACTGTTCGGCCAGCACGGGGAAACGCCCGCCCAGCTCGCTGCTCGTCCGGTTCAGCAGCGCAAGGGCCTTTTCCAGCCTTTGGGCTTGCTCCCGGTTTTGCAGGCGCAGGTCGGCCAGATGCTGGATCGCGCCGACCGCGTCGGCGAGCAGCTTTTCGATTTCCTGCCACAACTCGCGCACGGCGGGCAGGTCAGCCAGCTTCAGCCGGGCGAGCAGCGCTTCCGCCTTGCCGTCGCTCTCGCGGATCGGCGCGTACGGGTCGGCGGAAATCGCCTTCAGATTGTTTTCTTCGACAATGCGGCCGACGGTTTCACGGCACGCCTGCGCCCGGCCCGGATAGGCCAGTTGGCGGCTGCGGTAATCCTGCATCTCCTTCAAATCGGCGGCCAGAGACCCGGCCATGCGTTCCGCCCGGCGCGCGTGTTCCATTCCCGCAACCGGATCAAAGCTCTGGGCTTCCCGGGCCGCCGCCAAAGCGCGGCTGCCTTCGGACGCCAGCTGGACAAGCCGGTCGGGCGGGGAGCCGAAAGCCTCCGACAGCTCGCGGATCAGCCGTTCCGATTCCCCGCTTTGCCCGGTCAGCTGTTCGATCAAGGGGCCGATCTCCTTCTCGATTTCCAGCAGCGAATCGGCCGTTTGCACCTGCGTTTCGGCCGCCTGCGCCAACGCTTCGGCCTCTTGGCGGCGCGTTTCGGCCGCGGCTTGAATTTTGCGCGGACGATATAAGGGGAGCTTCTCCGTTTCCATGGCCCGGCCAAGCGCCTCCGCATCCGTCATCAGCCGGGAAAGGCGTTCGTCGCAGGCTTTGGCGAGCGAGCCCGTTTTGCCCTGGCTAAGCGAAAGCAGGGGGGCGAGCGCGGTGACGGCGCGGTTGATACGGACGAGCAGCTCGTTCAGCGATTTCCGGACTTCCCCGTATTTGCGTTTGCCGAGCCAGCCCTTCACCAGCACTACGGCGGCCGTAACCGCTAAAACGGCAAGGGCGGCGATAAGCAGCAAAATTCCCGTGATGCGAAGCGCCCCGGAAAGCCAACCGGAGGAGGCGCGCGCTCCCGGCTGCCCGCCCGCCGGAGCGGACGACTCCGCGCCGGAAGCGGCGTCCGGAGAAGAAGCGGCTCCCGTTTCCGAAGCCGGTTTCGGTTTTGCCGAAGCGGAAACGGCGGGGGCGTGCGCGTCCGGCCTAGCCGCTGCTTTGACGGGCGCGGGCGCCACGGCGTCGGCGGCGCGCATGAGCGCGGCGGACGCTCCGGCGTAGTCGTCCTTTTTGGCAAGGGGGATAAAATGCTTGTCGATCAGCTCGGTGATTTTGGCTTCGCTTGCATTGCCGTCCCCGTCGTAATCGGTGGAAAGCGCATCGAGCTCTTTTTGCAGCCCGGGGTTATTAAAATTCATTTCGACGCGCCGTTCTTTCATGGCGATAACCAGGAGCACGTCGTCTCGTCCGAGCTTCCACTTCTTATAAACGGTTTCCGCATATACGTCCGGCTTTTCGCCGTCCAGCGTCGCGATGGTCAGCAGGTAAAAGTTCAGCTTTTCGCCCCGGGCCTCTTTCTTCAGATCGGTCTTGGCTTCGGGGTCGAAAAGCCCCGCACGGTCCTGGACCGGTCCCAGATTGTCGGGAATATAGGCGGCGGCCGCTTGGCCGGCGAGTAAAAGCGTCAGCAGGAGGGATAGCAGAACCGGGATCGTTTTTTTCACGTGTGGACCTCCTTGGGTCTCCTTTTCATAGGTCGGGGGACCTGTAAAAAGTATAACGGAAAAACGGCATCCCGGCATGCCGGATTTGGAAAAAGTTTCGAGACTTTGGCAAATGCCCTCTTTTTTTGTCGGCTTCAGTCGATTTTTTCGAATTTGGTGTCATAGAGGCGGAACATGGTTTTGTAGCCGGACTCGTCGACCTTCACGCCTACGTCGAGACGCCCGGTAACTTTCAGGGGACCGGACGTGTACCGCAGCTTGGTCCCTTCGGGGACGAAAACGATCATGATTTTATTCCAATACGTTTCGTCGCCGTTGTCGAATGGACATTCCGCGCCGGGCTTCGGAATCAACAGGAACCAATGCTTGTCAAAGGAAAGCACTTCCCCCATAAACCCTTTGATTTCCACCGTTTTTCGGGCCTCGCTGAGATCCCAGAAGGCCTCGGAGGGACGGTCCTGAAGCTCGTTGTCAAAAAAGCCGTCCCAGCCAATTTGCGGGATGCCGGAAGGCTTTTGCGCGGGCGCGGCTTTTTCCGGCTGAGCGGCTGCGGGCGCCGGCTTTTGGGAAGTCGCCGGCTTGGCGGAAGCGGCCGGAGCGGAGGCGGGCGGCGCCGGCTTGGCCGCTGCGCCGGGCTTTGCGGAGGCGGCGGCTTCCGGCGACGGCTGCGGAGCCGCGTCTTTGGCGGGCGCCTCCGCGGGCGCAGCGGAGCCGGGGGCGGCGGACGGCGCGGCGGAGCCTGCCGCCGGCGAGGCGGCTGCCCCGGCAGGTGCGCCGCCCGCCTGCGCCGCGCCTTGCGCCGGGGCGCCCGCTTTCGGCGGCGCATCGCCGGCCGCAGGCGCGGAAGCGGCGGCCTCCGCGCCTGCGGCTTCAGGCGAAGCCGCCGAAGCCGGCGGCCCGCCGCTTCCAGCCGGCGCGGTCCGGCCCTCCGCCGGCGGCGAAGCCTCCGGCGCGGCCGAGGCGCCGGCAGAGGGCGCCGCCGCATCGGCGAAGCTGCCGGCGCTGCCGCCGGTCTCCTTGGCGCCGCAGCCGGCCAGCGCCGCACCAAGCAGCAGGCAGGCGGCTGCGGCTGAAAAAGCTTTCGTAAGGTTCATCTCGGGTCACCTAACCTTTAAAGAGGGATAGCGCGTCGGCGCGGTAAATCCGCAGCGCGGGAAGCAGCGAGGCCGCCGCGCCGAGTGCAAGCGCCGCCAGCGCGAGGTAAGCTTCGCCTGCCGGGAAGCGCAGGCCGTCGACCTGAATGCCGGTGCGGGCGAACAGCGGCCCGCTCAGGCTCCAGGCGGCCAGATGGCCGAAGAGAAGGCCGAGCAGCAGGCCGGTTGCGGTGAGCAGCACGCCTTCGCCTACAAGCGTCAGGATGATGTAGGCCCGGCTTTTGCCGATCAGCCGCAATAGCCCCACATCGCGGTAGCGCTGCTGTACGGCAGCCGTGAGCGAAAGCACCAGCGTCAGGGCGGCGAGCAGCACACAGACAAGCATGACAATCGTCAGAAGCTCTTTGCCGGTGTCGACGGCGTTCAGCACGTCCGCCACCGCTTTGCTGGTATAGACGGCCTGCACCTGGTCCAGGTCGTCGTATTTGACCTTCAGCGCTTGCGCGCCGAACAGGGAAGCCGGCTTGACGATGACGGCGGTCACTTCCCGCGCGCCCTCTGTTTCGCCGTGAACGGCCCAGGCATAGTCCATTGTTGTGAAAATAGCCCGGTCATCGGGCGTGTTCAGCGGAGGAAGAATGCCGGTCACGCGGTACCGGAATGTTTCATGGGCGTCGTGATGCTCCGTCTCGCTTTCATGCTCCGCTTCGCCGGCATGAGCTTGCGTTTCGCCATCCCCGCCGGCATGCCCGCTTTCGCCTTCTCCGAGGTGAGCGTCCTCTTCATGTCCGGCCTCTCCGTCGCGGGCCTCCGCTTCATCCCCGGTCTCTCCGGCGGCATGGGCTTCGTCTTCCCCTGTCCCCTCGTCTTCCTCCGCGTGTATCGTTTCGGTCAGCCCGTGAGAGCCGACAAATTCGTCGCCGACGCGGAGTCCGGCCTCCTTGGCGGCGTAGTAACCAACAGTTACCTCCCCGGTGCTCCGGTACAGAACGCCGTCCTGAAGGCTGCGGTCGTCATACCGGACGGGGAAATACGAAGGGTCGATGCCGACGATGGGAAAGCCCCGGTACTGGTCTCCGGCCGTCAGGCCGAATGCCGCCTCCGCTTCCTTTTCCCCGCGGATGGACTCCAGAACCGAGAGCGGAATATTGCCGGTCGGGGTGCCTACCCGATAAAAGGTATTCATGACGAGCTGCGACTCGCTGCCTTCGGCGCCGATCGCCAGCTCGAAAGGGCCGTAGCCTTTTTCCGCGCCGCGCTCGACCCCTTCCGAGACCAGCAAAAGCAATACGAACAGGAACACCGTAACGCCGACGGCGGCAACGGTTAAGCCGGACAGCGCCTTGCGGTGCCAGAGGTTACGGGTCAACAGCTTCCATCCGCTCATCGGACCGCCTCCCCGCCGGCCGCGGCCCGCACGGCAAAGGAGCCGGGCACCGCGCCCGTTTGCGCTCCGCCGCCGGTAAGCGCGTTGATGTCCCGGATGTCCATCCGTTTCGGGAAAAGCTCTGCCAGCTCCGTGTCATGGGTAACGACGAGCAGGGTCAGCTTTTCCTCGGCGCACAGCTCCTCCAGAAGCCGCATGACCGTGCCGGCCGTTTCGCGGTCAAGGCTGCCGGTCGGCTCGTCCGCCAGCACCAGCCGGGGCCGGGCGATCAGGGCGCGAATAATCGCGACCCGCTGCTGCTGCCCGCGCGACAGCTGCGCCGGCCGGTGGCGCATCCGGTCCTCCAGGCCGACCCGCTCGAACCAGGCGCGCACCAGCTCGGCGGTTTTCCTGCGGCCCGCGCCGCCCGGAAGCACCAGCTCTACGTTTTGCGCGGCCGTCAGCGACGGGATCAGGTGAAAGTCCTGAAACACGTAGCCGACGCAAGCGGCGCGGAACCGGTCCCGCGCCCGCTCTTTCATGGCGCTGATCCGCTGGCCCGCCACCTCGATTTCACCCCGGTCGGCCGGCAGCACGCCGCCGATCAGGTGCAGCAGCGTGCTTTTGCCGCTGCCGCTCGGTCCGAGCAGGGCGGCCCGTTGCCCGCTCTCGACGCGAAAATCCGGAATGCGCAGAATGGGCAGGGTTTGGCCGGCCAGGCGGAACGATTTTTCCGCATCGGTTATCCGAATCATGGGTTGCCTCCTTGTCTTTTGGACGAAAAAGGCCAGGAGGTTTCCCTCCTGACCCCGAAAAGAGCGAATTACTTGACCAGACGCTCGGACAGGGAGTCCCAGGTCATGTTCAGGCCGGCCAGCTGGTTGAAGGCTTCCAGAGGCAGGTACAGCTTGCCGTTGTCGACGTCGGCCTTCAGTCCGCTGTCCGCGCCGTTTTTCAGCACCTTGTCGGAGGAAAGCTGCACGCTGAACGTCGTGCCGTCCTTGGAAAGCGTCGTGGTCTTGCTGGCGGCGTCCCATTTTACGGTAGCGCCAAGCGCTTCGGCCAGCGCCTTGGCGGGATACAGCACATCGCCCGCCCGGTTGATTTTGAATTTCGGGTACAGGTATTTCGCCTGCATGGCCGCCGATGCGCCGTCGAGGTCGACGCCGATGATTTGGGCGGAGGCTTTGGCGACCTG
This sequence comes from Gorillibacterium sp. sgz306347, assembly GCF_059735245.1. NCBI lineage: Bacteria > Bacillati > Bacillota > Bacilli > Caryophanales > Paenibacillaceae > Gorillibacterium > Gorillibacterium sp. sgz306347. Next base: position 63,022 of record NZ_JCAPET010000025.1, on the reverse strand, counting down.
GGTATTGTCGATCTGGCCCTTCACCAGCCCGGCGATCGGTCCGTACGCCCAGACCCCGACGTCTACGCCGGAATGTCCGTGGCCGGACCAGCCGATCAGCAGTCGCTTGGAAACAACGGCGTTGTAGGCGCCTTCGCGGCCGTAGGAGGAGCCGTCGCCTTCCATGATGTAGGCGGCTTCTTCGTCCGTCAGGTCCTTGATCCAGGTGTTGGCGGCGACGATGGCTTTGATGTCCTTGATCGCAGCTGCGTCGTTCAGCTTGGAAGCGGTGACCTCCGAGGAATGCTTTTGTTTGTCCCACAGGTCCATGTTCATTTCATAGATGTTGTCGCGGGCGAGCGACAGGCCGCCCGTTTCGTGGTCGGCGGTAATGACGATGGAGGTGTTGCCGTCCTTCTTCGCAAAATCGAGCGCTACCTTCACGGCGGCGTCGAAGTCCAGCACTTCCTGCACCGTGGTCGGGAAATCATTGGCGTGGGAGGCATGGTCGATGCGGCCGCCTTCGATCATGATCGTAAAGCCGTCCTCATCCGTGGACAGCAGCTCCAGCGCTTTGGACGTCATCGCCGCAAGGCTCGGAACGTCGGCGGTGCGGTCGGGCACGTAGCTCACGTGCGAGCTGCCGAACAGGCCGAGGGCTTTGCCGGTGTTCGCATTCAGCGAAGCGAGGCCTTTGGCGTCGGTTACCAGCGAATACCCCTTGGCTTCAAAATCGCCGAGAATGGATTTGTCGGTGCGTTTGCCTTTTTCTTCTTTGCTCAGGAAAAAGCCTTTGCCGCCGCCGAACAGCACATCCACTCCGCTGTCCAGGTATTGCGAGGCGATGGCGTTCTCGTTGTCCCGGCTGCGGACGTGCGAGGCGAATACGGCCGGGGTCGCATGCGTGATGCGGGCGGTCGTGACGAGGCCGGTCGCTTTGCCGGCGATTTCCGACGCTTCAATAACGGAAGCGAACGGCTTCGAGACATCTTCGTTGGAAACGCTGATGCCGGCGTTGTACGTTTTGTGTCCGGTCGCGAAGGCAGTGCCGGCGGAGGCGGAGTCCGTCACGACGCCGGAGACGATGGTGCCGCCGTCTTCGCCGCGGTCCGCGTATGTAGTGGCTTGCCCGACATAGAGGCTGTCCAGGGTGAGGTGATCGATGCCTTTTTGATACATCAGATAGTTGCGTGCGGCGGATACCTGCGCGGGGCCCATGCCGTCGCCGATCAGGACGATCAGGTTTTTCGACGGGGCCGATGCGGCCGGGGTTTCGGCGGCCGATGCGCCGACCGGAACAAGAGAGGCGGCCAGAACAGCGGAAAGCGAAAGCTTCGCAAAGTGGGATTTCAAGATTCGTTCCCTCCTGAGATAGATTGAAATGAAGTTCCACTGCCCACTATAAGAACATTTTGTAAACCCGTCTCCTTGATTTTGTTAATTTCAGGTTTATTCTGTATAAAGATTTTGTTAACACATGAACATGTATGCATGAAATAAGTCTTAATTGTCATCAGATATCCAATTTTTGTAATAGGAAAAGTCGCTATAATAGTACCCAGAAGGGAGGCTTGGACATGGCGGGACCAAGCGACAGGGAATTGAAAAGAAACGGTTTTTTGCCCCAGGCGGACAAAGACCGGTATTCGCTGCGGATTCGCGTGGCGGGCGGAAGATTGACGGCTGACGCGCTGCGGGCGGTATATGCCATTGCGGAAAAGTACGGAGAAGGCTACGTTCATCTGACGGCCCGGCAAAGCGTGGAAATTCCGTTCATCCAGCGCAAGGACATCGAGGCGGTGAAGCGCGAGCTTACCGATGCGGGACTGGAGCCGGGAGCGGGTGGAGCCCGGGTGCGCACCATTACGGCATGTCAAGGCAGCGCTGTTTGCAAAAGCGGATTGATTGACACGGCTGCGCTTGCGATGGAGCTGGACAGGCGGTATTACGGGCGGGAGCTTCCGCACAAGTTCAAGCTCGGCGTAACCGGCTGCCGGAACAACTGCCTGAAGGCGGAGGAGAACGATCTGGGCATCAAGGGGGCCATGACGCCTTCGTGGAGCGCGGACAATTGCAGCTTCTGCGGCGTTTGCCAGACGGTATGCCCGGCGGGAACAATCCAGGTGGACCGGGCGGACAAGAGCCTGGCTTACGGGAAGAACGATTGCGTTTTGTGCGGCAAATGCGTGAAAGCGTGCCCCCGAGGGTCTTGGACGGGGCGAAGCGGTTATCTGGTTTCGTTCGGCGGGTTGTTTGGCAACCGGATTCAGACCGGCCGCCGGCTGCTTCCGGTGGTGGAAAGCGAAGAGGAGCTGTACCGGACGATCGAAACGGCCATGCAGTATTATGCGGACAAAGGAAAACCCGGGGAGCGGTTTGGAGCAATGCTGGAGCGAACAGGCTGGGACAGCTTCCGGAACCGCTTGGAGGAAGAAACCAAAGCGGGCGTTTATTAAGCAAGGGGAGGATGGCGGGGGAGAAGTCGGCAGGGCGGCGCTGTGTATATGGCCGGCGGAAGGCTACCCGGCTGTAGGCATTTGCTGCTCCGGCTCGGCCGGGGCGGCTTCTTTTTTCTTGCGGAAGGCCATGACGGAGGGACCGCCGAGCAAAATCAGGTATTTGATGCCCTGAAACGCGGTTCCGGTTCCCGTTGCGTCATCGCCGGTCTGCGTTCCCCGCCGGGTGCGGTACTCCCCGTGGGTGAGGCTGATGGCGTAGCCGGACAAGCCCGTGCGGCCGGTTTCGTCCAGCAAGTACAGGTTGATCAGCTCGTCAACCGCCTTATCGACATCCTGGCCGCTTTCGACAAGCGAAGAATCCTGCATCAGGTACTCCTTTGTATCGGCGCGGAAGAACTGATAGCCGGCGTAAAACTCGCCGAAGGCGAGCAGGCAGCCGAGCGCCAGCGCAAGCGGCACGGCGATTTGCTTCTTTTCCGACACCAGCCGGACCAGCAAATAAACCAGTGCCGCGGCGATCAGCGGAAAAACGGGAACAAAATCCCGCCAGTTGTAAGAAATCCAGCCGTAGGCGGCAGCGATCAGCAATGTTGCCGCCAGGGCGATAACACCTTTTGCAATTTTCAACAGCATACCCTCTTTTCCCTATGTATAGATGTCCGGCCCTGCCAAAGGTCATATCTATTACATCGTTCGGGGAGGGTTTTGTTTGTTTAGGGCGTTTCTCCTATTTTTTGTAGATCATACGTCCTTTACCAGTGTGAAATCGTCGTAATGAAACGCGGGGGCGACGATGCAGGTGCAGAGAGTCGGCTCTTCGCTAAGCGGCCGCGCGGTCTGCCAGACGGAAGCAGGCACGAGCACCTGCGGGAGCTGGCCGGCGGCGACGTCGGACCCGAGAATGATTTCCTTGCCGTCCGCCGGCGCATCACCCGAGCCGCCAAGCGTCAGCGCAACCGGGCCGCCGCCGTGATAGAGCCACAGCTCGTCCGACAGCACGCGGTGCCAGGCGGAAACCTCGCCGGCGTGAAGCAGGAAATAAACCGCAGACGCGGCAGCCCGGGCGCCGGAGTAGCGTTCGCCGAGCGTCTCTTGGGAAATGAGGAAATCGGCCTTCCAGGTTTCGCGGAACCAGCCGCCTTCCACGTGCGGCGTCAACTTCAACAGGTCAACATAGGGGGATAACGGCTTGCTCATGGGGTTCTCTCCTTTTTTGTCTAAGCGTGTCGAAAACTGTATCCATCGTAGTCGGTTTTCGCCCCGAACACAACCGGGAAGCTTGCAGATCAAGCCTGATACGATAAAACAAGGGTGAGCCGTCTGCAGGCGCAAAAAAAGGGACTGTCCCCCGGGGTCATTGAATGACCGGGAGCAGTCCCTCTCAAGTCCGGCAGGCCGGCGATCAGGATTTGATTTCGTATTGCGAAGCGTCGGAGGGGGTAACCGGCTCGTCGGTGGTGACGTGGCCGAGAAGCGACTCCTCCACCTGGCCTTCGACCTGGATTTGGGTTTGATCCGCGCCGAACTGCTTCAGCACGAGCGCAATCTGGTCGATCAGGAACATTTCGCCGCCGGAGCCAAGGTTGGCGTTTTTGATTTCCTTGGAAAAGCTGACCGTGGCGAGGCCGTTTTCGATTTTCAGGCTTTCAATAACGACGCCCGGAGGCACCAGGTTGGCCAGGTCGTCGCGGCCCGAGCCCTTCATCCATTCTTCCAGGGCGGCTTTCGCCAGTCCGTCTTCCGTGTCGGCCTGGATTTCTTTTTGGACGCCGTATTGGGTCATCAGGTCCGTGTCGGTATAGTACAGGGTGACGGTTTTCGTCGCCTTTTCCGGCGTGCTGGCCGGAGTGGCGGTAGGAGCGGCGGTTGCCGCAGCGGTCGGTTCCGGAACAGCCGGGGAAGCGGGCGAGATGTCGTTTTCGCCGGCTCCTTGCGTTGCCGATTCAACCGGGGCTCCTTGTCCGAGCGGCTGATTGTCGCGCTGCCCGCAGCCGGCTGCGATTATGGAAGCGGCCGCGGCCGCCAGGGCGATTTTCCACAGGTTTGTTTTCATTTCTCTCATCTCCTCCTTTGATGACCCTATCGTAACTCCCCCGTGTAAAACGGATGTGTTGGACATGTAACACTATTGTTACCGAAATCCGGGGAGCTTCGGCCGTTTGTTACAAACCGTCCGTATGGGGTTGTTTACCCGTTTCGCGGACGCTTAACGCGGCAGGCGAAAACCTGCCGGAGAAAACCGGCCGTGCGGCACGGAAAGGGAGCGGTTCGGGTTCCGCGCCGTTCTCCTTACTGTCCGCCGTCCGGGAAAATCAGCCGAAAGCAGGATCCTTCGCCGGGAGTAGAGTCGACCAGGACCTCTCCTCCGTGCAGCTCGACCATCTGCTTGACGATGGCGAGCCCGAGGCCGCTGCCCTCGCCGTTTCGTTCGGCGGCCCGGCGGGAGCGGTAAAACGGCTCGAAGATAAAGGGCAGGTCTTCCTTTGCGATGCCCATGCCCCGGTCGCTAACCGCACACTCGGTCTGCTTTGGCCCGAAGGGGCGGAGGGTGAGACGGATTTCCGTATCCTCCGGGGAATACCGGATGGCGTTGGAAATCAGGTTGTCGAGGCCGGTAAAGAACAAGGAAGGATCGGCGTACAGCGTTTGCCGCTCTCCTTCGTAAACCAGCCGGATTCGTTTTCCGTCGGCCAGACGTTGAAACTCCTCCTCCGCATGGCGGCGGATCTCCTCCCAGGCAATGGCCTCTTTCGCCAGCGGCCGATCGGCCAGCCGGTAAACCCCGAGCATGCCCTGGACGGTGAGCTTCATTTTGTCGAGCTGCTTTTGCAGGTCTTCGATGTATTCGCCGTGCAGCTCCGGCTGGCCGCGCAGATGGGGCAGGTTCTCCACGATCAGCTGCATGGTCGCAAGCGGTGTCTTGAGCTCGTGCGAGGAGGTGCTGATAAAGCGCCTCTGGCGCTTCTCGTAATCGTCGAGCAGCTGCACCATTTGGCGGATTTCCCGGACGAGGCGGCCGAGCTCGTCGTTGCTCCGGTAGTCCAGCTCGAACGAGCGGTTCTGCGGGGTAATCCGCTGCAGATGCTGCATGATCCGGCTGATCGGCCGGGTAAACCAGAACGAGACGGCGTAGAAAACGGCAAAGCCGAACAGCGCCGCGGCCGCCAGAAACCAGGTCATGCGCAGGCGGAATTTGCGGATGTCGCCGTAGACTGCGTTGGCGTCCTTGACCATCAGCAGGTAGCCGGCCTCGGCGCGGTTGTCGATGGCGAGCAGCGTGTACTGGACATGACCGTAAGCATCGGTCCGCAAAAAGACGGAGGCCGGCGGAACGTGGGCCGGCCGGAGAATTTCCAGCGCCAGCGGACTGCCTTCCGCAAGCTGGCGGAAGCTGTCGTATTGGACCCGCCGGGCGTCGTCCAGAAGCAGAAGCCGGGTGCCGAACTGGCCGCTGTAGTAATCCAGGTAGCTCTCCGCGCGCTCGGCGTACCGGGGCAACAGCTCGGTCACGCGTTCGGTGACGGTAGCGCCCTGGGAGAAGGCGAGCTGCCGCTCGTTGTCGATGGCCCGGCTCTTATAGATGTCGGTCATGAACAGCAGGACGGCCATCATGCCCGCCAGCCACAGCAGGGAAAAAACAAACCACAGCCGGTAGCGCAGCTTCATTCCCGTTCACCCAGCGAGTAACCGATGCCCCGCACGGCCTGGAGCGTCCGCAGCCCCGAAAGCTCGGCGATCTTCTTGCGCAGCCGGCTGACGTTCACGTCAACCGTCCGGTCGCTGAAGCCTTCGGACATGCCCCAGACGCTCTCAAACAGAAATTCCCGCGTGTACACGTTCAGCGGATGCTTGATAAACAGGTCCATCAGCTTGAATTCGGTGCCGGTCAGCGGGACGCTTTTGCCGTCGTAAAGCAGACTCAGCTTCTCCTTGTCCAGCTCCAGCCCGTTCCAGGAGACCCGCGTTTCCCCGTTATCGGGACGGGCCATCTGGCTGCGCCGCAAAAGCGCCCGGATGCGGGCCAGCAGCTCGCGCTGATGAAACGGCTTCGTCAGGTAGTCGTCGGCGCCGACTTCAAGCCCTACGACGCGGTCGACGAGTTCTTCTTTGGCGGTGATCATGATGATGGGCACGGGGGATTCCTTGCGGATTTCCCGGCACAATTCCAGCCCGTCCATTCCGGGCAGGGTCCAATCGAGCAGCAGCAGATCGTATTTATGGCGGCCGAATTTCTCCCGCCCGTCTTCGCCGGTATGCGAGGTGTCGACGGTGAACCCTTCTTTTTCGAGGGAGTAGGCGATGTTTTTGGCGAGGATTTTTTCGTCCTCCACCAGCAGAATCCGGTTCAAGGGCAAGGCTCCTTTGCGTCAGGCATTCGTCCGGGAGGATAACTTCTATCCCGGGCCGGTTTTCTTCTATTATACGTTACGCCGGGCGGCAGGAGGCAAGCTTCTTCGTTTAGGGGAGGGGCCGTCCGGGTAAAAAAGAAAAAACGCGCAGGGAGGGAATGGACATGAGCAAATCGGACAACGGGCGCGGCGCCGGGAAATCGGCGGAGGAGACACGGGCCAAGCTGCACGATACCGTAGACAAGACGAAGGAGAAAATCCGGGAATTGAACGAAAAGCTGAACGAAGTATCGGCGAAGATCAATGCAATTCCCGACGGGCTTGGCTTTGGCGCGCCCAAGACGGATTCCTACCATCCGTCGGGCCGGGGCGGAACGCGGGAGCTGCATCCATCCGGCAAAGGCGGCACGCACGAGTATCACCCTTCGGGGGTAAGCGGCGCGCACGAGTATCACCCGTCCGGCGTAAGCGGAACCCGGGACAAGTTTGCCTTTGGCGGGGGCGGACGCGAGAATGCTCCGGTGCGGGATGAGACGCGGGGAAGCTTGGCGGAAGACGGTGCAGGCGGCTCGAACGGCAGGTTGTCCGGCAAAGGGCTCGTGACTTATCGCGCTTCGGAGGAAGGCAGCTCGTTTGCGCAGCGGACGCCGGGGGCCGCAAATGCAGCGGCGGATATGCCGGCCGCCTCCGCCGCCGAGCAGGCTGACGGGACCAAGCCTCCGCGCGATTAAACCGCAGGTGCCGTATTCGGCGTATCGGCTGCCGAACGGGGCGCTAGAAGCAAGCCGACTAATAGCAACGGCACTTCACTGACAGAACCGGCCGGCCGGGAGACCTTCCGTCTCGCGGCCGGCTTTTTTACGGCTTGTTTCCGTCCGGTAAGCTTCTCCCGCTGAATGGGAACAGCGGCGAAAGACCGCCGGAAGGCCGCCGGAAGAACGCTTTCGGCAAAGGACGGAACTCTAACGGTTGCCACAGCGGCTATTTGGCCCAAAAAGCCGCTTTTGAATTTCTAACGGTTGCCACGGAGCTTATTAGCCGGAAAAAGAGCCTTGGCAGGCCAAAAAACCGAGAATAAGCTCTATGGCAACCGTTACAATTTGCAGATGCCCTTTTTCGCCCCAATAACCTCTGTGGCAACCGTTAGCCCGCCTGTCCTGCCGTAGCCCACCTATCCTGCCGTAGCCCGCCTATCCTGCCGTAGCCCGCCTGTCCTCTCGTAGCCCACCTGTCCTCCGGGCCATCGTAGAAATTGCACCATTAGGTTCGTTATATTACGGGTCAGCCAACCCGACATCTCCATAAGCATGTTAAAAAGCGCTTGGTGTCCCAGGGAGGGAGACTGGGCGCGCCCGGGTAAGCGGGGGATGCGTGATCAAGCCTTCGTTGCGCTAGGCATATTCGTTTGTTGCGAAGTAGGAGCGCCGGTTCCCGGACAACCCCGGGACAATGTCGAAGACGCCGCCAGCACCCGCCGCCAACCGCCCGCCGCCAGCACCCGCCGCCAACCGCCCGCCACCAGCACCCGCCGCCAACCGCCCGCCGCCCACCGTCCTCCGGTTTTGCCTTCGAGTTCCCCAACCGCCACTGCTAGCCACCTGCATCATAACCGTGTCCCCCAATGTCGCCCCGCAGCGAGCGCCCCAACCCAAAGCTAGTTTTACAAGCGGGCTTCCGAACGTATGCAACTAGCCCCCTACTCTAAGCAACCTCCCCCGGCGGTATCGTCCACCCTATGCAACTTTCCCGGCGCGTCGCCCGAACATATCCACCTTACTCCACAAATTCGCCCACTCTTTGCCGTTGCCTCAACAAACGTCGCCTGGGCTTATCCAACTTTTTCCATAAATCCGCCGACCACATGCAACTTTACCGGCGCATTGCCCGAGCCTATGCCTTCTTCCCCCCGGTTGCATCTCTCCACTATGGCGTCTCTCTGGCAAGTGTCCTCCGACCCTTGCGATTCTTCCGACGAGCGACCGGTCCGCCTCCGATCCTATGCAACTTGTCAGCCGGCTCCCGCTAATCAAAGTCCGTCTATCCGGCATCTCTAAATTTTTTCCCCCGGCCGGGCCTTTCCCGACTCTTCCAGCCTGGCCTTTACGCTTTCCGCCGCCCGTTCGCCCCACCTCCGAATTCCCCCGCACGTCGCATGGTTTTTCCGCCGGGTTTGCGATAGGATAGACTACAGTGCCATCCAATATCTGAGAGAAGGAGACGATTCATTTGACGGAACCGACTGAATATTCCGAGGGCGGAAGCCCGATTTACCGGTACGAGGCAAAAGAAAGAGAGTGGCAGCCGCCCGAATTCGGCGAGGAAGGCTGGATGGAGAAAATCGAGCAGCACGTCGCCCGCTTTTACGGTCCGGCGGATCAGGTGTTTCACGAGATCGTTTCCGATCTGATCCATGTGGACGTGCATCACATCAAGCCGACGGCGGAACGCCCTTATCATGTGCTTTTTACGACGGGCATGAGTTATCTTCCGATGACGGTACCGGAGGGGCTGGAGGAGTTCTGCTACGCGGAGCTGATGGTCTGCCTCCCCGCGTCGTGGCCGATTTCCCAGGAGGCCTTCGAGAACCCGGACAACTACTGGCCGGTCCGCTGGCTGAAGGTGCTGGCCCGCTTCCCGCATGAATACGACACCTGGTTCGGCTTCGGGCACACGATTCCGAACGGCGACCCGGCCGGTCCGCTGGCGTCGAACACCAGGCTCAACGGCTTTATTTTGCTTCCTCCCGTCGACGTTTCACAGGAATTCCTCACGCTTCCGATGGGCGATGACCGCATCGTGCGGTTTTATAATCTGGTGCCGCTTTACGAAGAGGAAATGAACCTGAAGCTGAAGCGCGGAGCCGATGCCCTTACCGAGCGGTTCGACAAAGCGGGTATCAATGAAGTCATCCAGCTGGACCGGAAAAACGTAGGCAAGGCCTCGCTTTTCTCCTTTTTCAAGAAATAACGTACGCTCGGACAAGCCGGAGCATCCGCTCCGGTTTTTTGTTTTTCTTCCCGCCGTTCTTTTTTCTCCCGCCCCCCGGATGTTAACCAAACATTCATGGAAACCCTCCACAAGGCGATGCGATTTTGTTACAATTGTTAAGGCTATGTTAAACTCTTCGCAATTGGCGGGAAAATGGCGCTTGCTCCACCCCGGAAACAGCAAACCGGGAGGACCGGGTGCGGAGGACGCAGCTATGAGAAAACGATTACTGATCATCATCGGCGTTATGCTGATGGCCGTGATCACGACAGGCTCCTTGGGAGAGCCGACGAGCAAAGCGCTCGGAAACATGTACGAGAAGAGCGGCAAGAAAAACGTGATCGCCGTGCAGCTGGAATCGTTCCAGTCGTTTGTGCTGAACAAGGAGCTGAACGGGCAGGTGATCACGCCGAACCTCAACGCCCTTATCGGGGAATCGCTTTATTACCCGAATTTTTATTTGCAGAACGGCGCGGGCAACACCCTGGACGCCGAGTTTATGTTCAACACCTCGTTGCATCCGCTCGCGCCGAAAAACGTCATCTCGTTCGTCGAGCCGAACAAGCAGTACAATTCGCTGGCCCGTTACCTGCGCACGGAAGGGTACGAGACGGTGACGATGCATACGAACAACGCCATGTTTTATAACCGGAAGGAATTTTATACGGCGCTGGGCTTTCAGCATTATTACGACAAAAAGTTTTTCGGCATCGAGGATTTCATCGGGTTCGGCGCTTCCGACGATGTGCTGTACGACAAAGGCTTTGGCGTCCTGGAGGAATTTGCGAAAAAGGGACAGCCTTTCTACGCGCACATCATCAGCATGAGCAGCCACCATCCGTTCAACTTGCCGGATAAATTCGAGGAGCTGGTGTTGCCTCCGGAATACCAAGGCAATCTGGCGGGGGCTTACCTGCAGGCCGCCCATTACGCGGATGCGGCGCTCGGGCGGTTTATCGAGCGGCTGAAAGCTACGGGGCTTTGGGAGCATACGGTGTTTGTGGCGTATGGCGATCACACGGGAATCCAGATGGGAATGGTGGAGGAGGCGGAAGCGAAGGCGCTGAAGGACTTCCTCGGCCATGACTATACGCTGGTGGACGCGCTGAAGGTTCCGTTTTTGATCCATCATCCGGACCATGCGCCGCAAAATAGCCCGACGGAGGGCGGCCATCTGGATATGCTCCCTACGCTGTTGAGCGTGATGGAATATAACCCGGGTTATACCTTTTTCGGATACGACCTCACGCAAGGGCAGGAGCATCCGGTTGCGGTCCGGGGCGCGTACGCCGATCCGGGCACCTATGTCCTTGGCGGTACGCTGTACAACCCGAGCAAGAGCATCGCGTTCGACACCGCAACGGGCAAGCAGCGCGAAGCGGCGGAAACGGAATACGCGGCGACCGAAGCGGAGGTGCTGCGGCGGTTCGCGGAGTCGGACGCTTACATTCCGACGCTGCCGGAAAAGACCGAGGATTTCGGAGAAACGGTTATCCTGACCGAAGACGCCGAGATGTACGCCTCTCCCCACACCGGCGGGGAAAAGCTGGGCGTCACGGTGCCCGCGGCGGAAATCACCGCCTGGGATTCCCGCGAGGGCGGCTGGTACAAGCTTGTCCATGAAGGCAAGGAAGGCTGGATTCAACCGCAGCATCCGATCACGGAAACGTGGGGCCTGATCAAAACCAAGGCCAAAACCAAGCTGTACGAGCTGCCGGACGAAACTTCGAAGTCTTACCTCACGGTCGGCATCCAGAACGTGAACTTTACCCAGGAGTGGCAGGGGAAGAACTGGTACAAGATCGTCACCTGGGCCGGCGAATATTGGGGCAAAATCGAATAGACGAATAGAGATGGGCGGATCAAAAAAAAGCGGCGCAGCTCTCACCGGATGGGTGGGGCGGTGCCGCTTTTTCATGTGCCCGGCAGCAGTCTAAGTTGGCTGGAACCATCCGGGGCTCGTTTTTTGCAGGGCGGTGACCTGAGAGTTCCCGACATCCGGAGGACTTCCGCTGGCAGGGTGGAACAAGAAGTGCAAAACAGCAACTATTTGCACCGTTTTTCGCTGTTTTTGGCTGAATAGCTGCATAGAGGCAACTATTCCTTTCCTTTTCTCCAATTATCGCTTGTTTGGTAAGAAATAAGTGCGTGTACGTCCTTATTTCCTGTCAGAACTCGAAAATCATTGGAAATAAGGATCGTTTTGCATTTATTTGCATGGCCCTTCGTGGCCTTCGCTCGCTCGATTCCCAACCGCTCGCCATTTTGGCCCAAGAAAGCGTTATTTGTTTGAAACGTGCCAATAACCTTGCCTTTAGACGGGTTGGCAGCACAAATTGCCTTCGCCTTTTTCGAGAGCCGCTTTTAAACTGCCGAGAACACCTGACCAAGCCATTTGATGCCAATTGATCGCCTCCGCCCATGCTTCGGCGTTTTGAAAGCCTGTATGACGGACATTGACTTTGGTCGTGGTTTCATCCAGCTTTGTAAAGCTGGCTTTTACCACGGTTAATGCGTCTTCCTTGTTCATCAGGTTTTGAAATTGGTCGGGGCCTTTCCACGTAAACTGAAGCTCTTCCCGGTCGGCGAGCTTAACGATTTTGCAGCCTCTTGTATTCATCTGCGTCGTGTTCCCTGGAATAAAATAGAGTTCATATGCTCCGCCTGTTTTCGCTTCTACGATCGCTTCGGGAGCAAACCACTCGGTAACTCTCTCAGCTATAACCCAGGCATACCAAACAAGCGGCAAAGGGGAGTGAATGATAACTTCGCTTGTTACAGCCGTTTCATTAGAAGTTGTCAAAAGAAGTCCTCCTCCAAATCAATGTGTTTACGCTCGCTGTATTATATCATGCAAAATAATCGCCTCGCCGCTGCTCCGCTCCATAGCAGGGCCCATGAGCAAGCCGTTAGGGATTCCGCCTGAAGTTTGGTATAGTTTGGGATGGGCTGCACATGTTAAAAGGGCAAAAAATGTTAAGGAGCTGATCTTGGTGGCAAACATCGTTTTCATTTCGCCAAACAAGTACATACAAGGGCAAGGCGCTTTGCAGGAGCTGGGTCGGCAGACAAAGGCTCTGGGCAGCAAACCGCTGATCTTGGCCGATGACGTGGTTTGGGGGATTACGGGGGAGCGCATCAAGCAAAGCTTGTCCTCGGAGCAGATGGAGTTTCATTTTGTTTCTTTTAACGGGGAGGCTTCTTCCAATGAAGTGAACCGGATCGCCGAAGAGGGGAAGGCGAACTCCGTTGATTTTGTCATTGGCGTTGGCGGAGGCAAAACCCTGGACACGGCGAAGGCCGTTTCAGATGAACTGAAGGCCAGGGTGGCGATTGTTCCAACCACGGCATCCACCGACGCTCCTACAAGCGCATTGTCCGTTATTTACAGCGACTCGGGTGTATTCGAGTCTTACCGCTTTTACAATAAAAATCCCGACCTGGTCCTGGTGGATACCGCCGTTGTCGCAAAAGCGCCTGCGCGTTTGTTTGCTTCGGGAATTGCCGACGCGATGGCCACCTGGGTTGAAGTGCGGGCGACGGTAAAAAGCAACGGCTCGGCAATGTCCGGCGGGAAGACGAGCATCGCGGCGCAGGCCATTGCCAAAGCCTGCGAAGAAACGTTGTTCCAATACGCCATTCCCGCTTATCAGGCGGTGCAAAAAGGCCTGGTCACTCCGCACGTCGAGGCGGTTGTCGAAGCGAACACGCTGCTTTCCGGACTCGGCTTTGAAAGCGGCGGTTTGGCGGCGGCCCATGCGATTCACAACGGCTTTACCGTTTTGACGGGCGACATTCACCATCTGACGCATGGAGAGAAAGTCGCATACGGCACGCTTGTGCAGCTGATGCTTGAACGCCATCCGGAGGAAGAGATTCTCAAGTACATCGCCTTTTACCGGAAGCTCGGCCTGCCGACAACCTTGAAGGAGCTGCATCTGGAGCAGGTCGATTACGAGCAGCTGCTCAATGTGGGGAAAGCCGCCACGCAGCCGAATGAAACGATGTCCAACCTGTCGGATGAAATTACGGCCGAGCAGGTGGCCCATGCGATTCTGGCCGTCGATGCGCTGAGCAAGCAGCAGGTTCCGTAACGTTTAGTCGATCATTGAGCAGAGGGCGGCAGCATTGCCCTTTTTCACGTTTTAACTTCCGGGTTGGATGGGTAAACAATGGATAGAGATCGGATGGAAACAAGGCGGAACGACCGGGACGGCCCGGGAAGCGAATTGCGCTCCCGCGGACGGCCCGCCGGGAGAAGGCGAACGCAAATCCGCTCCCGGGTCGCGCTGTCTTGTTTTTTGCCGGTTTTTTTCACGTATATGCAAGCAAGAACATGGGGAGGCGGTTGGAGTGGTGCGGAATCATACGATCATGCAATTTTTTGAATGGCATGTGCCTTCGGACGGCAAGCATTGGGACCGCCTGAAGGAGCGGGCGGCCGAGCTGAAGGAACTGGGCATCGCGGCCGTCTGGGTTCCGCCGGTCACCAAAGGGCAGTCCGCCGAGGATACGGGCTACGGGGTGTACGACCTGTACGATCTGGGGGAATTCGATCAAAAAGGGACGGTCCGGACCAAATACGGCACCAAAGAGCAGCTGCTGGACGCCATTGAAGAATGCCATCGGCAGGGGATCGGCGTCTACGTCGATGTGGTGATGAATCACAAGGCGGGTGCGGACGAAACGGAAACGTTCCGGGTCATCGAGGTGGACCGGGAGGACCGGCACAAGGAGATTTCCGAGCCGTTCGACATCGAGGGATGGACCAAGTTCACGTTTCCGGGCCGCGGCGACGCCTATTCTTCCTTCAAGTGGACCTTCGAGCATTTCAACGGGACGGACTATGACGCAAAGACGGGCAAATCGGGCATTTACCGGATTCTCGGCGAGAATAAAAAATGGAACGAAAACGTCGACGACGAGTTCGGCAACTACGATTACCTGATGTTCGCCAACATCGACTACAACCACCCGAAGGTCATCGAGGAGATGATCCAATGGGGAAAATGGCTCGCTTCTACGCTGAACTGTGACGGCTACCGGCTGGACGCGATCAAGCACATCAACCATAACTATATCCGCGAGTTTGCCAAAGCGATGGTCAAGGAGCGGGGCGAGTCCTTTTACATTGTCGGAGAGTTCTGGAACACCATCCTGGCCGATTGCCAGACCTTTTTGGACAATGTCGATTACCGCATCGATCTGTTTGACGTTACCCTTCATTACAAGCTTTACGAAGCTTCCAAGGCGGGCGGGGCGTTTGACCTGCGCACCATTTTCGACGACACCCTGGTGAAGTCGCATCCGATGCAGGCCGTCACCTTCGTGGACAATCACGATTCGCAGCCGCATGAAGCGCTTGAGTCGTGGGTCGAGGACTGGTTCAAGCAAAGCGCCTATGCGCTTATTTTGCTGCGGCGGGACGGGTACCCCGTTGTGTTTTACGGAGATTATTACGGCATCGGGGGCGAGCAGCCCATCGAAGGGAAAAAGGCGGCCCTGGACCCGCTCCTTTACGCCCGCCGGAACCGGGCTTACGGAGAGCAGGAGGATTATTTCGACGACCCTCACCTCATCGGCTGGGTGCGGCGCGGCGTACCCGAGGTGGAAAAATCGGGCTGCGCTGTGGTGATCAGCAACCAGGACGGCGGCGAAAAACGGATGTTCGTCGGGCCGGAACGGGCCGGTGAGGTGTGGATTGATCTCACCGGGACACGCGAGGAGCGGGTGGTGATCGGAGAGGACGGCTTCGCGTCGTTTTTCGCCAACGGCGGCAGCGTCTCCGTATGGGCTCGGCCGGAGATTGACCTGGAGGCCGAATAAAACGGACGCAGCCTGCCTAATCGCGGAGCGCCATTGCGAAAGCAGAGCGGCTTCGGGGGAAACCGGGCGCCTTTGTGGAATTTGTACGGCTTTGCGGGAGCAGAGCGCCTTTGCAGAAACAGAACCGCTTCGCGGAAACCGGGCGCCTTTGCGAAAAACGCCAGTTTTCCCTGCAACCTTTGCCCGAAAGCGTCCGTCTGGAGAAATGGATGAAACGACCAACTGGATGGAGCGTGATACGAATGAAACACAAAAAAGGGTTGGCCGCTGCTCTCGGGCTGGCGGTGCTGCTGGGAACGGCGGGTAACGCATTCGCTTTCAGTGATGTGAAGGGCGACGCCGCCGAGCGTGAAATTCTGGCTTTGAAGCAAGCCGGCATCCTGTCCGGCCAAAATGCGCAAACCTTCGCCCCGAAGGCGAAACTTACGTATGCGGAAGGAATCCGCATGATCGTCAAAGGACTTGAGATCGAAAGCGATCTTCCCGAATGGGAGGCTCCGCCGGCAAGCGGGTGGTTCAAGAACATTCCCGACAGCGCCTGGTATGCCTATTCTTTTGTCGCAGCCAAGGAAATTGGCCTGCCGGTCGGTGCGGATGTGCAGCCGAAGGCGGCGATCACCCGCGAGGAATACGCCGATCTGCTGTTCAAGGCGCTCGACACCAAAGGCGACTACGCCTTCACGGAGCAGTACATCTTGATCTCCGACGAACAGCAGGTGGCCCGGGAGCGGATGGGCAGCATTCAACTGCTGCTGATCGCCAAAATCGCCGAGCTGGATAAAAACGGCGCCTTCCACCCGAAGCAGCCGATCACCCGCAGCGAAGCTGCATTGTGGCTGTCCAAGACGATCGACTTCATGGTAGAGCACGCGGCCCATACGCCGGAAAGCGTCACGCTGTCGTATGATTTCGGAGACGAGACGGTGACCGAAGCGGCTTACTACCAGGCGGGGCAAGGATATTCGATTTACGTGCCGGACCGGTTTACCATGGATGCGGCGGGCGCCGGCAAAGACGCCATCGTCTCCGACGAGGTGCCGCGCAGCACCATGACCATTGAAGTCGTCGACAACACCATCGACACCGACAAGCAAAAGGAAATAGCCATGAAGGAACTGAAACTGGCTTATCCGGACGCGCAGCCGGAGGTGACGAAGGCTGACGGCGGACCGTTTGTGGAGAAAGCTTACTTCCAGGCATTCGCCAAGGACGCCCAAACCCGCACGTATATTTATCTCGTGCCGCATGACGGCCAGACGTATCGCATTACCATGAACGTATGGGAATCAGAGGTTCCGTTCCTGACGGTGTTCCATGCCATGCTGGGAACGGTGGAAAAGGAGTAACGCCGTTTTTTGCCCGGCTTAGCCACGGACGGCAGATAAGTGTCTAGAATGAAACGAGGCTGTCCCTCATTTTTGGAGGGACGGCCTTTTTGGTGGAAGCGGCCCAAACGTGTTCCGTAATTGGAGCGACTATTAGTAAGTTAATTGCAAGAATGCAGTTATTTAGAGCCGGAACACGGGAATGGTTGAGAATAAGAACACTGGAGCAACTAATGGTCCGATTTTTTCGGTTTTTGCTGTTTGGAGCCTAAATAGTTGCGGTTTTGAAATAATATGCCGAATAGGAGTCAAAATCGTTTCATTAGTTGCATTTTTGCAGCTATCCGCAAGAGCCGCCCACTCGATAATCAGATTGCCAACCATTGATGACGTCTCGGCCTAAGGGGGGCCATGCCCGGCAAACTGCCGAAAAAGCATAGAATAATTGTGAAAAACCGGAAAGGGAAAGGAGAACCTCCTTTCCGTTTCCGGTTCGTCTTTTGCATGAGAGTCCATTCATTTCCCGGGGAAACCTGTATGAGGACCGCCGGTTTGTTTCGGGCCGGGACATCACACTGTCAACGCGCAGACATGCCGCCGAAGCCGATAGCCCGTACCGACTCGGAGCCCGATGCCATCCACAACAGGGGCCTTTGCAGCGCTGCGATGGCGCAGCTCCGCTTTCGCAGCGAGTGGAGAACTATCGCTTCGTTATCTTCAGTCCGCCTTGGCTGCAAGGCGAAGGACTTCGAACGAAGATGGCGAGAGGCGTCCGCCGTATACGGACGAGCCGTCCGGGTTTACGGCTATCAGCCGGCAGCCGCCGCGCGGGCGCGACAGGCATTCCAGCGCTTGTCCGGCCGGGACGGTAACCGTCCAATGACGGGCCACGGAATCAAAGGTCTCCAGCATAAACGTATCGTTGTCGTACGGGAAGAAGCCGAAGGACGCGGGCGCTTCCAGCTTGTAGGCGAGCAGGGAGCCGAGGAGCTCCTCGCGCAGCCGGGTGACGGTTCCGGCCGGAAGCTTCCGCAGGTCGTCCATCTGGTCCGGCACGATCAGCGAATAAAGCTTGCCTTTGCCGTAGTGATCGTACATCAGAACGGGGATATTGTTTTGCCCGTCCAAGGCGACGATGGACTGCCAGGTGCCGTTGGTGCTGTAATCAAACACCGGGAAAGGGATCTTCTCGGCGGCATCCTCGAAGGTATCGAAGCTGCACAAGTTGGTGTCGGCGGCAAACCGCTGCACCGCCATTTTCTTGCCGGTCGGACGCAGCGTGGTGAAATCCTCGATGCCCCGGCCGCTCATGCGGGTCAGGAAGCCCGAAGTAAACACGGCTCTGCCGCCCTGAAGCAAATAACGCTTCAGCCGTTCGACAATTTGCTCGTCCCGCGCCGAGGCCTCGGTGATAAGCAGCGGCCGGCTGATGTCCTCGGGGAAATCCGGGACGGGCTCCAGCGGAATGCCGAGCATGCCGAGGTAATCGTAAAGGTGGTCTTCGCCGTGCGAGTGACGCGGCAGGTAAACCGGCAGTCCGACGGGTTCTCCGATTTCCCCGGCCACGCGGTCCAATTGGTCCAGCCGGAAGCCAAGCGCGGGCACGTAAACGGTGTCTTTCAGCGAATGGTAGCAGAAAAGCGTCAGTTCCTTTGCTTTGCCGAAGACGCTCAAATGCGCCTGCTCCAGATAATTGTCGATCGTGGTGCAGTCAAAGTTGTCGAACCAGGCGCCGCCGTTTTGTCCCGGCTTCAGCCGTTCCATCCAGCGCAGAAGCGAATAGGACGCGTAGCGGGGAATGTGCTGCTGGCTGATCGCGGGGTCCCGCGTTTCCGTGCCGGTATAGATGCCGTCAAAAATATGCGGCTGCGCTTCCGTATTGTATCCCGAAGCGGCATAGGATTCGTTCCAGTTCGGGTATTTGATGACCATCTTCACATTCGGATTGACTGCTTTGGCGGGGCCGACCACCAGGTTTTCGGAAACCTCGGCCATCAGCTCCAGCCGGAATTCCTCCCAGCTCCGGTCGCCTTTGCGCTTCAGGCAGTCGTAGCAGCGGCAGTTTGTGAAGAAGAAGTCGTCGAGAATAATTTCGTCGAATACCGAAGCTGCTGTCTCTACCGCTTCCTTGAACTTGGCGCGCGACGCTTCTTCGGTATAGCAGATGCCTCCAAACAGCCTTTTGAAGCCAGGCCGGTAGGCGTCTCCGAGCGTCGGCGTGATGCCGCCGGCCGTCTCGATGCCCCGCTGCTCGAAAAAGCGCTTCAGCTCGCGCAGACGGTCCGCGCCAATGCTTGTGTCGCCCCGGTGGTTTTCAATGTAGACCTTCGATACCTTGAGATGCTTTTCAAAAAAATCGAGTTCTTGTCCGATTTGCTCCAGGCTTCCGTTCAGACAACTTGCGGTGCAGTAAATGGCCAGACGGAAATTTTCGTAGGTTTGAGACATGTAAAGTCCTCCGTTTTGCCTCTTCGCCAGCTGGAGTGTCTGTCCGCGTCTATCGGTCAAACAACTTTGGCGGTGGGCGGAATGAAAGCGCAACAAATGCTCTTTTTCCACCTCATTATAGGTGCTATACTGATGGCATAGTATGACGTACCCAACCAAAACAATCAGGAATCCAACTTTCCGGTGCAAAAGGAAGAACGTCCATGACAACGATCTGTTTCAAAGCCCCGACTTTGCCCTATTACATCCAAAGCGGCCATAACGTGGCAGGCCCGGGGAGGCGGCATCCGGAACGGCGGGCCATCGGCGAGTTTGATCTGCTGGTGGTCAAACGCGGCGGCCTGTTCATCGGAGAAGGAGACCGCCATTATGAGGTGGAGGAAGGCTGCGCGCTGATTTTGCGGCCCGACCTGCACCATTATCCGACCGCCGGCTGCGTACAGACCACCGAATCGTTCTGGCTGCATTTTCAGACGGAAAGCGGCTGGCACGTTGACGCCGGACCTGAGAACGCGGCAGGCGTGTCCGGACGAACGATAAAAAAGGGAGCCGCAGGACCGGAGCTTCAACCTGACGGGGAGGCCGGCGCAGGCGCGGCGACCCGAGGTACGCTGCATGAGGCCGGGGAGAACAGCGGCGCGGCAAAAGCCGGTGCCAAGGAGGACCGGCCCGGACTCGCGCGGTGCGCCGCCGACGAAAAGGCGCAGCCGCCGGGCGCTCCGCACTGCTCCTTCCGCAAAGGCCACTTTACGCTGCGCATTCCCCAGTTTACGCATCTGGCGCAGCCGACCGAAACCTACGGGCTTCTGACGCGGCTCGCTTTCCTGGAGCGGGATTCGCATCTGGACGAAGTCCGCTGGACCCAGCAAATCCTGTTCCAGCAGGTGCTCCAGCTACTGGCCGCTTCGTCTTCCGCGCGGGCTTCGAATCCGGCGGCCGGCATCGCAGACCAGGCGGCCTCCTACCTGCGTGCGCGCTTCCGCGAGCCGGTGACCGCCGAAGAGCTGGGCGGAAGCCTGCGCTTCCACCCGGTGTACATCGCGCGCTGCATGCAGAAGCAGTTCGGCTGCTCGCCGATGGAATACCTGCTGCGCTACCGGCTGGAGCAGGCCAAGCTGCTGCTGCTCCAAACCGACCTGCCGGTGCGGCTGGTCGCCGCCGAGGTCGGCTTCCAGCAGCCCGCCTATTTCACGGCCCGATTCCGCCAATGGGAAGGCGTCACGCCGCGCGAATACCGCCGCCGTTTCCTTGGCGAAGGGCGGGAATAGTGGCGCAAGCGTCAGATGTTCCTGCGCTCCCGCAGAGTCCGGGTTATGCGTCCGCTCTCCTGATCTGCCGCATAACCCGGTTCGAGTATTCGCTCCGGCAAAGACGGCGCATCGTCCGTTCCACCATCCGGCGCATTGTCCGGTACGGCGGCGCGGCTTCAGCCGGCGAGCATCTGCTTTGCCCGCGCGATGACGTCGCCGATCTTCCGCTCAAGATCGTACTGGGCCTGCTGCTTTTCCGCCCTCTGGCGGCACAGCTTCACGAGCGCATCCAGGGAATTGGCTGCGCTTTTGGCGTTGCCCTGCTTTACCTCCCGGCTGAAGGCGGACCACAACGGATCGCAGCTTTTCTTCAGCGCGCTGCCGGCGCTCTTCTCGGCCTTCAGCCGAACCTTCAGCGGCTCGGTTTCGGCCAGAACGGCGCGGATTTTCTTGGCTTTGGCGGCCGCGGCGCTTTTCGCGTTCTTCCAGGCCGTGTCCTTGGCCTTGATGTCCGCCTTGGCGGCGTCCACGGAAAACTTCATCCCGGCGGCCTGGGCGCGGAGTGCGGAGGCAAGCGTCTTGCCGCCGAGCCGGGAAGCGGCGTCCGCCTGCTTGCTGGTCGCCGCGTACAGCTCCAGGAGCGGCTTGTATTTCGCCTTGGCCTGCAGCACGGCCTTCTCCAGCCGGACGATCCGTTCCGCATCGATCTCTTTGATCCGCTGCTTCACGGCTAGCAGCTCTTCTTCATTTCGGTAGTGGGCATCCTTCGTTTTGGCCGCCAGATCGGACTCCTGCTTCCAGACCGCAATCAGGTCGGCGTTGAGGCTGGTGAGCCTGGACCCGATCGACGGCTCCGCGCCTTCGGCAAGACGGCTGACGGCGGGCTGCAGCGCCGCCGGATCGGTCATTGCGGCGAGCGAGACGCCGGGTACGGCGCACAACACTAGCAGAAAGCAGAGCAAGAACGGAACGGAGAAACGGAAAAACGGTTTGCGAAGCATGACATACCTCCTCTTCGGAATAGGGACGCCAGGCGGGCGGAAAACGCAAAAAAGCACCGCAAGAACGGCACAAAGGCCGGTCTGCGGTGCTTCCGTCGCATGGGTCGCATTTTGATTCGATTGGGGCTAACTATACCGGATGCCCGCTCAGGTGTCAAGCTTGCCGTCATGAAAACCGATCCGGCTTCTTTCAAATGTGACAAATGGCCGTCAATGTAATGTAATCTCACAATTTATGAAATTTAGCGTTGTGCGTTCCCTGCTTTCTTGATAGAATCACTTTAATGAGGAATCACTTTACCAGTGGAAAACATTAAACGATTTCAGGGGAGTTGGAGCGGCATGAGAAAAACCATCTTGGCGGTCTTTACGTTCGTTTTTGCCTTGACTTTGGCAGCTTGCGGCGCAAGAGAAGCGGAAGAGAGCCCGAGCCCCAGCGCGGCGGCGGGAGCGGGAAGCCCCTCGGCATCGGCGGATGCGGCCAGCCCGAGCGAAGCGCCCGCCGGGAAGATCAAGTTCGCCACGGACGCGGCATACGCGCCGATGGAAAGCATGGACAAGGATCAGATCGTCGGCTTCGACATTGATTTTCTGGCGGAAGTGATGAAGGTTGCCGGCATTGAATACGACGTGACGAACACGGGCTGGGACACCATGTTCCTGAGCGTGGAGCAGGGAACGGATTACCAGGCTGGCATTTCGGCTATCTCTATTACGCCGGAGCGGGAGCAAACGTATGATTTTTCGGCTCCTTATTTCGAGTCGACCAACCTGATTCTCGTCAAGGAAGGCAGCGAAGTGAAAAGCGCGCTGGACCTGAAGGACAAGAAGGTCGCCGTTCAGAACGCCACCACCGCGGATGACCTGATGACCGGCATCATGGGAGCGGGCAGCTCGAACCTCAAGAAATTCGATAACAACGTTCTTGCCTTTATGGAGCTGGAGCAGGGCGGGGTTGACGCCGCAGTGGCGGATATCGCCATCGTACAGGAATACATCAAAAACAACCCGGACAAGAAGTTTGTCAGCATTTCGGACACGGCCAACTTTACCCCGGAATATTACGGCATCATGTTCCCGAAAGGCAGCGAGCTGAAGGCGAAGCTCGACCCGGCGATCAAGACGGTCATCGAAAACGGAACCTATGCGACGATTTACGAAAAATGGTTCGGCGAATCGCCCAATACCGACAACCTCCTGAACGCAGCAAAGGAATAACCGAGAGGGCTGAGCAGGACGGACGTTTCCCTTTGATATGCGCCGTTCTGCCGCCCGGTCTTTTGCAAGAAGCAGCAAAGCATGCGCCGGTCCGAATCGCGCATGCTTTTGTCATGAAAAAAACGGAAGGAAGAACAGGATGGATTTCCGATTTGACATTGTTCTTGAATACATGCCCCTTATCCTGGAAGGCATGGCCCGGACCATCGGACTGTCGCTGGCGGCGATTCTGATCGGGTCGGTGCTCGGGCTGATCATCGGCTTCGGCCGCATGTCCAGGCTGTGGATTTTCCGCTGGCCGGCGTTGGCCTACATCAATTTTTTCCGGGGGACGCCGCTTTATGTGCAGATTCTGATTGTTCACTTCGGGCTGGTGTACGCCCTCATCGGCCATACGGACGCCATCATTGCAGGGATCGCCGCGCTGTCCCTGAACTCGGCCGCTTATTCCGCCGAAATTTTTCGCGCCGGGATTCAATCGATCGACAAGGGACAGACCGAAGCCGCTTATTCCCTCGGCATGACCCATTGGCAGGCGATGCGTTTCATTATTCTGCCGCAGGCCATTAAACGGATGATACCGGCGTTCGGCAACGAGTTTATCGTGCTCGTCAAAGACTCCTCGCTGCTCGCTCTTATCGCGGTACCGGAGATTATGTACTGGAGCAACTCCATGCGCGGGCAGTATTTCAAGGTTTGGGAGCCTTATTTGACGGCGGCCGTTATTTACTTCATCCTGACCTACCTGCTCAACAAACTCCTCCAATTCGTCGAGAAGAAGGTGTAAGCCGATGAATCCGATCATCCAGGTAACCGGGCTTCATAAATCCTTCGGCTCCAACGTCATTTTGCAGGACATCAGCGTCGATATCCGTTTGCAGGAGGTTGTGGTGGTCATCGGCCCCTCAGGGTCGGGAAAGTCGACCTTCCTGCGCTGCCTAAATTTGCTTGAGCGGCCGGAAGGCGGCGAAATCCGCATCGAAGGCCAATCGCTGACGGACAAAACGACCCGCATCACCGAAATCCGCCAGGAGGTCGGCATGGTGTTCCAGCAGTTCAACCTGTTCCCCCACATGAAGGTGATCGACAACATCACCCTGGCCCCGGTCCGCATCCGCGGATGGGAGCCGGCCAAGGCGCGGGCCAAAGCGCTGGAGCTTCTGGACAAGGTGGGGCTGACGGACAAGGCCGACGTATACCCGGCTTCGCTGTCCGGAGGCCAGTCCCAGCGGGTGGCTATCGCCCGGGCTTTGGCGATGGAGCCGAAGGTCATGCTGTTCGACGAGCCTACGTCGGCCCTCGATCCGGAGATGGTGGGCGAGGTGCTGGCCGTCATCAAGCAGCTGGCCAAGGAAGGCATGACCATGGTCGTCGTCACCCACGAAATGGGCTTTGCCCGCGAGGTGGGCGACCGGGTGCTCTTCATGGAGCAGGGCAGAATCGTGGAAGAGGCGCCTCCGCACGAGCTGTTTACGCAGCCGAAGCAGGAACGCACCCGGGAGTTTCTTTCCAAGGTGCTGTAAAGCGAAAATCACAAGCGGGGACGAACGCGTCCCTGCTTTTTTGCGTTTGTCCGCCGCGCGGCATAATATCGGTCACGTTTCCCGGAAGATTCGTCATCGAGCCGGCCGAAAGCGTTTTCTATAATGGGAAGTGATGCCCGTTTCCGGTTCGCGCACTTCAGAATGGCCGAACGTCCCGGAGCATTGGAATTTTTCCTGCAAAAAGCCCATCTTTTAACGAGGAAGGGCGTTATCTGTGGTATAAAGTAGGGGAGCGGCGCTCGCAAACCGGATAACAAACAGGAGGGGTGGGCATGTACAGCATTCTGGTTGTGGACGACGAACCCATCGTCTGCGGAGCGATCAGCCGGTTTCTTTCCCGGTCGGACCTCGGCGTCACGCGGGTGGAGACGGCCCTGAACGGCTTTGAAGCTTTGGATTATTTGCGGATGGACACCTTCGATCTTGTGATCACCGACATCCAGATGGGCGGAATGAACGGAATCGAGCTGATGGAGGTCATTTTCACCGAGCAGCCGAACCTGCCCATCATTGTCGTGTCCGCACATGAGGACTTTCACTACGCGCAGCAGGCGCTTCGGCTGGGCGCGCTCGACTACCTGATCAAGCCGGTGGAGTCCGAGGAGCTGATCCGGGTGGTCGGCGGGGTGTTGAACAAAAAGCAGGTCGACCGCAGCAAGCTGTGGGAAAAGACGATCCGCCAAAAATATTCCATGGAGGAGCTCCTGTCCGTCAAAACGATCCTGCTGAACGAATGGATCAGCGAAACGGACGGCGGCTGGGAAGAGGACGAACTGAGCGGGGTGTTTGCGGACCTCGGCGTCGAGCTTCCCGGTCCCTGCTACTGCGTCCTGAACGTCGAGCTGGATTTGCATGCGGGCCCGCGCGGCAAACTCCGCTTTCGTCTGCGCGACCGCAAGCTGCTCCTTTACGCAGCCCTGAACGTCATGCAGGAAAGCCTGCTTGGCTGGGAGGGCTTTTCGTTTTACGGCTACGGGAGCCGCCTGATTTGTCTGCTTTCGTTTCGGGAGGACGAAGTGCTGCAAAAAGGCGCCGATCTTGTCTCCCAGGTGCAGCTGATCGCGCGGACGGTATCGGCCAACATCGCGGGCTATTTGAGCCTGGGCGCGCGGATCGGCATCAGCCGGACGGCCTCCGGCCTCGGCCGCGTGCCGCTCCTGTACCGGGAAACGCTGGAGACGCTGGAGCTGAAGCGGGGCGACCGGATGGAGCCCGCCGTGTATTTTGCGGGGGATGTGGAACGGAGCGCCGACAAGCAGCTCGCCCGCTGGCAGCAGCAGCTGGAGGCGTTTATGAAGGAGCTGAACGGCCACACGGAAGCCGCCGAGGCGCGGCGGGAGGTGGACCGGCTGTTCGGAGAGCTCGACCGGCTGGGCCTGCCCGAAACGCAGGTGCCGACCTGCCTTTTGCAGACGGCTTACCGGTTGTACGGCGCGCTGGCGGATTTCCGCGACGTGCTGGAGGACCAGCCGTGGCCGGAGGAGCCGCATCGGCTCGCGCCGGCGGCCGCTTCGCGGGAGCGGCGCGGCGAACTGAAGGACTATGCGGCCCGCGCCGCCGAGCTGATTCTGACCGGCCTGCAGCGCCGGGAAAGCTCCACGGTGTTCAAAGCGATGGACTACATCCGGCATTCCTACGGCAACAAAGGCATGAAGCTCCAGGATGTGGCGCGGGAAGTCCACCTTAGCCCCAATTACCTCAGCTACCTTTTCAAAAAAGTGACGGACAAAAACCTGTGGGATTTCCTCACGGAAGTCCGCATGGAGGAAGCCAAAAAGCTGCTGCTGTCGAGCGACAAAAAGCGATACGAAATCGCCGAAGAGATCGGCTACGAATCGCCGGAGCATTTCAGCCGGATGTTCAAAAAATACTTCGGCGTCAGCCCCGCCGATTTCCGCAAGTAGGGAAGAGGGAGTGACCGATGCGGCTCGCGCACAAGATTTTGCTGTCGTTCCTCGTCTTTATTGTGATTCCTTTTATGCTGGTGGGGTGGATCTCGATCCGCCAGTCGGCGCAGATGACCGAAAAGCAGGTCAGCGGCACGCTGTATCAGCTTGGCAAGCAAAACGGCATTACCCTGCAGCGCACCATGGACAGCATGAACGACAAGACGCTGAAATTCATTGAGGACCATTTTACGATGAACGCGCGCGTTCCGATCCGGCTCGATGAAATCCGCTCGCTGAACGATTACAACCGGGTCGACAACCTGATCAGCTACTACACGCTGGACGGCACGGAATACGCGCTGTACACGCCGGAAGCGCCGGGGCAGCTGCAATTCGAGCTCGACGCCGAAAAACGCAGCGGCCTGATTTTCGTCAAGCCCTCCGAGCTGCCGCCCTATTACGTGGAAGCGGCGGACCTGAAAGGTACCGCGGTTATCCGCGTGACTCCCTCCGCCGGCAGCGGTGCGCCTACGGTCAGCTACATCCGGGCGATTGTGGATGCGGGCGACAACAACCGGGTGATCGGCGTGCTTTATGTCCGCCATCTGGAGGTGCTGCTTTTTGCGGATGTGTGGTGGGCGGAGATGCCCGAGCACGGCGTCAGCTACCTGGTCAACGAGCGGTTTGAGATTCTGACCTCCAATCCGGCGGTGCCGATCGGAGAAGAGCTGGCGGTGCCGGAGGAAGTCCGCGCGATGAAAAACGGCTATCTGTTCGCCGACTGGAACGGCAATCGGACGCTGTTTACGTCGGTCTCCAACCAGGATTTCGGAACATCGCTGATCTACGAGGTGCCCGCCCAAACGATCGTCGGGGAACAGCAGGCGTACCGCAACGTGCTGCTTGGGGTGATGGCGTGCTGCTTCTTTTTCGTCGCCGTCTACCTGATGTACATGCTGCGTTCGATCCTCGGCCCGCTGGCCCGGCTGTCGCGCTTTACCGAGAAATACGAGCCCGGCATGACGTTCAGCATGAATTCGATGCTGCGCCGCAACGACGAGATTGGTAAAATGTACGGCTCGTTTCACCGGATGACGGAACGGGTCAACCAGCTCGTCGAGGAGCGCTACCTGCTGGAGCTCCGGCAAAAGGAAACGGAGCTCATCACCCTGCACACGCAGGTGACGCCACATCTGCTTTACAATACCCTGGATTCGATTTACTGGTACGCCATCGACGAAAACGTGCCGGACTTGGCCCGGATGGTCAAGGACCTTTCCTCGCTTTTGCGGATCGGGCTGAGCCGGGGCCGGGAGCTGATCCCGGTGCGGGAGGAAATCCAGCATATCCAGGCATATGTCCGTCTGCAAATGCAGCGGTACCAGAACGTGTTCGAGGTGCATTGGGAGCTGGACGAAACCGTCTTCGACGAGCTGACGCCCAAAGTCATTTTGCAGCCCATCGCGGAAAATTCCATTCTGCACGGCATCGGCAAAATGGACGGGGAAGGCGAGCTGTGGATCAAGGTGCGTCCGGCGGACGAAGCCAGCTTTCTGTTCATCGTGGAGGACAACGGCTTCAAGCCGGTCGATCCGGAAGCGCTCAACCGGATGCTGGCGCGCGGAGAAGGCGAAGGATACGGCATTCTCAACGTCAACCGGCGGATCAAGCTGCATTACGGGGACGAATACGGCATCCGGTATTCGCGGCGGGAGGGCGGCGGCATGTGCGCCGAAATCCGTCTGCCGCGCGGCGGCAAGAAGGAGAACACGCAGACGGGAGGAACGGGCCATGAATCGGCAGGAAGCGAATGACCGGCAGACGGACGGAGGGACGGTTCGGAGGGAGGAGCAAGCGGGCCGCCGGCCGGACCGCCCGGTGCGGCTTATCCTCGACACGGACATCGGCCCGGATTGCGACGACGCCGGTGCGGTCGCCGTGCTGCACGCCCTGGCGGACCGGGGCGAAGCGGAAATTCTCGGCATGATACACGGAACGACAAGCCGGTGGGGAGCGGGCTGCCTGGACGCGCTGAACCGCTATTACGGCCGGCCGGGTATTCCGGTCGGGCAGCTTCGGCTGGCGGGCGGCGAAAGCTTTCTGGACGACGATCGTCTGTACGGCCGCTACAACAAGGCGATCGCGCTCGGATACCCGAACCGCTTCCGGGAGAACGGGCGGGAGGAGGCGCGGGAAGCGGTCGACCTGTACCGCGAGCTTCTCGCGGCGGAGGCCGACGGCAGCGTTGTCATCGCCGCGATCGGGCCTTTGCCTGCGCTGCAAGCGCTGCTGGAGTCCGGCCCGGATCGGCACAGCCCCTTGACCGGCGCGGAGCTGGTCCGCCGCAGGGTGGAGCGGCTGGTCGTGATGGGCGGGACATTCCCGCAGGGGCGGGAGTGGAACTTCGAGCAGCACCCGGCCTCCGCCGCTCTTGTAGCGGAGCGGTGGCCGACCCCGGTGGTGTACGCCGGGTTTGAAATCGGCGCCGCCGTCGTTACCGGCGGGAAGCTGCTCGCGGAAGCGCCGGCCGACCATCCGGTGCGCCGGGCGTACGAGTGGTTCGCCCGGGCGGGGGCCTCGGCTGAGGCGCCGGCGGGCGGAGGGGAGGCGGCGGAGACCGGCGGCGCCTTCGCGGGCGGCCCGGCGGACGAAGCCGGCGAAGCGGCGGGGCGTGCCGAAGCAGGCGCGGCGGCTGAGGCTCCGGCGGGCGCTTCCAGTCCGCTCCCGCCTCCAACATTTTCGGCGGTCCGGCCGAGCTGGGACCTGATTGCCGTGTTGTTTGCCGTTCGGGGAACTTGCGCCGCTTTCTGGGAAGAGATCGGGAAAGGCCAGGTAAAAGTGGCTTCGGACGGCTTCAATACGTGGAGCGAGAAGGGCGGAAGCAACCATTCTTATTTGCGCACGCCCAGAGACCCCTCCATTCTGACTGACGAACTGGAGGAACTGCTGGCGGCTTGTCCGGCTTTTTAGGTTGGGAGAGCAGGCTAGTGGGACGAGGAGAAAGGCAGGTTAAGACGAAATTAGGTGCGAACGGCGGGAGTTTCAAGTGCGAACGGCGAGTATTAGGCACATTCTTTGCAGACTCCTTGCTGTGCGGCTGAAATTGGGGCGGGTGAACCGATGGGATGCGAGTGACGTCGGGAAGCGGTTGGACTTTTGATCAACAAGCAACGTTTCTGGAAATAAGTGCATAGCGACACTTATTTCCTTCGGTTCTTCCCTTTATTGGCCAAATAATTGCGTATCCGCACCTATTCCCTGGGAAATCCTTGATTGGGGAAGAAAATCGAAAAAATAAGTGCCTCTCCGTACTTATTCGGTTCAAAACGGCGGATTACCGCATAATTAAGTGCTGCTATGCGCCTATTGCCCAAACACCGTTCACCCAAGCGGCGTGCCAGTTAGTAGCGCGGCTCTGGCGATGGGAAGTCGAGGTTCTGCAAGTAGGAAGCGCAGCTCTACCGGTGGAGTAGTGCGGGACATTGCGCTTACCGCCAAGACGCAATCCCGCTTCCGGGAATAACGGCTCCTCTCCGGGGAGCCGTTTGTTGCTTCCGGCTTAATATCCGTCACATTGATGTGTACAGCCGTCATCGAAAGCCGGAGGGCGCCGCCCTATAATAAAGCTATCAAACAACACAGGTACGAACAGATTGGAGGACCTCCTACATGGCGGCGGCGCATCCGAACGAAGAATATGCGAAACCCGGAACGCGCGCTCTGACTCGCGCGACTGGCATCCGCAGGGTGTGGCAGAACCTGGTGAAGTTCAAAGCGCTTTACTTCATGTTTATTCCCGGGCTGCTCATTCTGCTGGTCAACAACTATTTGCCGATTTTCGGCGTGTTTGTGGCTTTCAAGAACGTGAACTACATCGACGGTATTTTCGGAAGCCCCTGGGTCGGCTTCGATAATTTCAAATTTCTCTTTTCCAATTCCGACGCCCTGCGCGCGGTGCGCAACACCTTGATGTACAGCGTCACCTTCATCACCTTGTCTACGGTGCTTTCCGTAGTGGCCGCACTCCTGTTCAATGAAATCCGCGTCAAGTTCCTGGCGAAAACGTACCAGAGCATCATGATCCTCCCCCACTTCCTTTCCATGGTTGTCGTGAGCTACCTGGTGCTGGCCTTCCTTAGCCCGCAGGGCGGATTTGTAAACGTTATCATGCAGCAGTTCGGTTTGGAGCCCGTCGACTGGTACTCCTCGGCGCAGTATTGGCCGTTTATCCTGGTGCTGATCACCATCTGGAAAAACGTCGGCTACAACGCCATCGTTTACATCGCCGGTATCGCCGGCATCGATCCCGAATATTACGAAGCGGCCATTCTGGACGGCGCCACCCGCTGGCAGCAGGCCAAAGCGGTGACCCTTCCGATGATCCGCCCGATCATTATTGTCCTGACGCTGCTTTCTTTGTCGCACATCTTTACATCGGACTTCGGCCTCTTTTACCAGGTGACGCTCAACTCCGGCATCCTGTACGAAACGACGGATGTCATCGACACCTTTGTTTACCGGGCGCTGATCAACCTGAACGACATCGGCATGTCCTCGGCGGCGGCCCTGGTGCAGTCCACCGTCGGCTTTATCCTGGTCATGGTGGCCAACCTGTTCGTCCGCAAAATCAGCAAAGAAGACGCTCTCTTCTAAGGAGGCTTGCTTACCATGAGGATGTTCCAATCCGCGAGGCGCAGGGAAAACCGGGTCGGCCCCGTCGCGTCCGCTTTGATCCACGCGCTGTTCATCGCCTTTTCGCTCGCCTGCATCATACCGGTGATTCTGGTGCTGGTGGTTTCCTTCTCCAGCGAAGCTTCAATCATTAACCATGGATATCTGTTCTGGCCCAAAGAGTGGTCGACGGAGGCCTACAACTTCCTGTTCAAGGACGCATCGACCTTGCTCCGCGCCTACGGCGTCAGCATCGGGATTACGGTGGTCGGGACGGTGATCAACATCATCGTGATGGGGCTGTACGCCTATCCGTTGTCGCGGCGGGACCTGCCGTACCGGGGGCTGTTCACCTTCCTGCTCGTGTTCATCATGCTGTTTAACGGCGGGATGGTCACCAAATACCTGGTGTACACGAAAATCCTGCACATTCAAGATACCTACATGGCGCTGCTGCTTCCGCTACTGATGCTCCCGTTTTATGTGATTGTGATGAGGACCTTTTTCCAGACGACCATTCATCCGGCGATTCTGGAGTCGGCCAAAATCGACGGGGCGAGCGAGCTGCGCATCTTTTTCCGGATCATCTTTCCGCTGTCGCTTCCCGTATTCGCCACCGTTGCGCTGTTCAGCACAATCAATTACTGGAACGACTGGTTCAACGCGCTGCTCTTTATCAACGACAGCGAGAAGTTTCCGCTGCAGTACCTGATGGTCAAGGTGATGAACGACGTGCAGTTCATCAAGGAGAACATGAGCCAGTTCGCGCAGGCCGAGCTGATCGCCAAGCAGCTTCCGGGCGAAACGCTGCGCATGGCGATGGTGGCGATGGGGATCGGCCCGATTATTCTGGCGTACCCCTACTTCCAGCGGTTCTTCATTCAGGGCTTGACCGTCGGTTCCGTCAAAGGCTGATCCCGGGGAGTTTTCTCCCCGGTTGGCAAAATACATCATCATCTTATGGAGGGTTAACAGAATGAAGAGACACAAAAGCATCTCCGCTTTAATGCTCGCTTTAAGCTTTGCGTTTGCTTCCACGTTAGCGGGCTGCGGAGGTTCGGGCGGCGAGGCGTCTTCTCCCAGTCCTTCGGCGGGAGGGACCACGGCGGGCGCAAATGAGAGCGCTTCCCCGGCCAAGGAAGAATTCAAGCCTTACGAAGTTTCCATTTATATGCCCGGCGCGGCGCAAAAGGATCAAGGCCCGGTCGAGCAAAAGCTGAGCGAGCTGGTATCGGCCAAAATTCCGAACACCACCGTCAAGCTGAACTACATCGACTGGAGCGCGTATCAGGAAAAAACCAACCTGATGCTGCAAACCGGCGAGCCGATCGACATCATCTTCGCTTCGCGCGGCTATCAATTTTTCACGAACGCGGCCAAAGGGGCTTTCCTGCCGCTGAATGACGACAGCCTGCCGAAATACGGCAACCTGCTCGAGCAACACGGCAAAGGCATCAAAGAGGTCATCGACCCGGCCTTCCTGCTCGGCCCCGTGGTCAACGGGAAGCTGTACGCCATCCCGAACAACAAAGAGCTGGCCCAGGGACGCGGCATCGTGTTCCGCAAGGACATCGTCGAAAAATACAAGTTCGATCTGAGCACCGTCAAAAGCCTGAAGGACGTCGAGCCGTTCCTTGAAGTGATCAAGGCGAACGAGCCGGACATCTACCCGGTTTACACCAACAAACAGGACTCCGTGCTCGACTGGGCCGACGAAGGCGACTTCCAGCCGATGGACTTTGGCCAATACGTCAACCTGGCCTCCGATCCGAACAAAATTATCCCGGTCACCGATCCGTCTTACTCCGAAACGGAGCTGGGACGCTATCAACTGCTGCATGACTGGTTCAAAAAAGGCTACGTGAACAAAAACGCCGCCACGACGCAGGAGAACATCGCCGACATCAAGGAAGCCGGCAAGATCTGGTTCTTCCCGACGACGACCTCGCCAGGCCGGGAAGCGGCGCTCCGCGTGGAGAACAAATCCGGCAAAGGCCCGGAATTCTTCGACTGGACGCTCGTGACGCTGCAATCGCCGCAGGTGACCACCGCCCAGGCGACCGGCTCGCAAGTCGCTATTGCCCGCAGCTCCAAGGATCCGGTCCGCGCCATGATGGTGTTGAATCTGCTGTACACCGACAAAGAAATTCTGAATACGGTCATCTTCGGACTGGAAGGCAAGCATTTCGAGAAGGTTTCCGACAACAAAATCAAGCAAATCCCAGATTCCGGCTATTCGCCGGGGAACGGCTGGATCATCGGCAACCAGATGAACAACTACCTGCTCGACAACGAAGCGGACAACAAATACGAAGAGTATAAGGAATTCAACAAGACGGCCGAAAAGTCTCCGCTGCTCGGGTTCTCCTTTAATCCCGATCCAGTAAAAACCCAGGTGTCCTCGTTCAGCACGATCGACACGGAGTACCGCGACATTCTGCGGACCGGTGCGGTCGATCCGACGGATGTTCTCAAGAAGCGCAACGAAAAGCTGATCAGCGGCGGTCTGGAAGACATCACCAAGGAAATGCAGAAACAGCTGGAGGAATGGAAAGCTGCAAACGGAAAATAAACCTGAATGAGCAAAAAGCCCCGGCCTGGATCAGGCGGGGCTTTTTGGCGTTTCGGAAGGAATTGACAGGAGAAAGCGGCTGTGATAAATTTTGATCAACTGATCAAAAAGTTAACTGCGCATTCAGTATTCTCGCCGATTCGCACACACTCAGGAGGAGCCAATGAAGCCGGACCCATCATCATCGAAAGAAGCGAAATCCTCTTTTATCGCGGAGGCTCGCCGGGAGCAGTTCGTAGAGGCGGCAATCCGGACGCTCGGTGAAATCGGCTACGCCAAAGCGAGCCTGTCGCAGATCGCCAGGCGGGCGGGCATCAGCACGGCGCTGATTTCCTATCATTTTGCGGATAAGGAAGATTTGATGAACCATGTGCTGACGCGGCTGGTCGAGGCTTCGGCCGCTTATGTGCTGGAGCGCGTGGAGCGGGAAGCCGCCAGCGCCGCCAAGCTGCACCTTTTCATTGAAGCCAGCCTGGCTTATCAAGCTGCGCATCCGGAGCGGAACGCCGCTTTGGTGGAGATTGTGTTTGGCGCGCGGACGCCCGACAACGTACCGTATTACAAAATCGGCGACGAAGAGGACGACGCGCTTCTGGCCGAGCTGAAGCGGATTTTGCGCCGGGGGCAGGAGGAAGGGGTGTTCGGCCCGTTCCACCCGGACGTGATGGCGAGCGTCATTCAAGGAACCATCGGCGAATACCTGTACGTGAATTCGCCCCTTGCCCGCGAGGTCGATCTGGAAACCTACGTGCGGGAAGCAATCGCCATAGTCGACCGGGCGGTTGGACGGTAGGGAGAGGAGAAGGGGGAGAAAGTTCCTATGAAGGCTGAGAAGGGTCAGGAGGAGCGGCAAACCGTTGTCGGGTACTCGCCGGGAATGGGCGTTCTGTTGTACGGAGTTTTCGGAGCGGGTGGGCTTGCGCTCGGGTTTTTTCTGCCGCGTCTGGCGGAATGGGCGCTCGGGCTTCCCTGGGTCCCGTTTGAAGGGCCGCTCCGGCTGATCAAGGCGCTGGATGCGTTCTGGGTAACGGTTGCCCTGTCGGTCATCGGCTTGCTGGCCGGTCTTTGGCTTGCCGGAACCGCCATCCGGGAAACGTTGATCGTCGCGCTCACGGATCAGGCGGCCAAGCTTGACAAAGACGGGCAAAGCCGGACCGTATCGGCGGCGGAGACCGAAGCCGTGTTTATGGACGGCAAGGAGCTGGTGCTTCTCGGCCGCACGGGGGCGGAGCTGGTCCGGGAAAAAAGCGACGAATCCGCCGCCAAGCTGGCGGAAGCGTTCCGCCGCCACGGCTACGCCTGGCTGGAGGGGGACCCTTACCGGGAGCAATTCCGGCGGTGGGTGCCGGACCTGCCCGAGCTTTCCGCAGGCGCGCACGCCTTGTTCAAGGCGAGGGAAATCGCACTCGGGAAAAAGGAAGCCAGGGACATCAAGGAGCTCCGCGCGGAGCTCGCGAAGCTGGGCTATGTTGTCCGCGACGAGGAGGGCCGGCAGTATTGGCGGCGGGTTCCGGGTCCGGCGGAAACGGCGGGAGCGGAAGCTGATGCAAGCGTGTCGGGTCATTGAAAGAAGGCTGAAAATACAGCGCCCAAAAACCTCCGTGGGTCGGCAAAAGCAACCGCGCGGAGGTTTTTTTGCATAGGCGGGGAAATTCAGGCGAAGGAGGAGGATGCCGTATGCTTAAGCGGATAGCGCTCGCGTTCGCTTGTCTCCTGGCAAGCGCCGGGTGCGCAGCGCCGGGCCAAGGGGGCGTTTTCGGTCAAGATGCGGAGTCTAAGCCGGTTGAAACAGTTGTTCCATCCCCGGCGACCGTAGTTTTTGACCGCAGCTGTCTTGAAACGGTTCCGCTTGCGGCTCTACCGCAAGGCGGACCGGGGAGCGGTCCAGAGGTGTACCGCTCCCTATTCGAAAAGGGAGCTTCGGCCCTCGCGGTCGTTCCGATGGGCGAAATTCTGACGCTTTCGTTCGGAGAAACGCCGCCCGACCGGGTCACCGTCAAAGACCGGCTGCTGAGTGCGGAGGGGTACGTTCTGTACCCCGATCCGCATGTCGTAGACATTGCGCCGGAACGGGAAGGGAACGGGTTCGCCTTCCCGCTGCAAATGAATCCCTGGAGTGCGCTCAGTTCCCAATCGGACGCAGCGAGAAACCAATGGAGGGGCTTTGAGGTGACGGCCGTGTGGGGCGAAGCCGAATACCGCTACGCGTTTGCGCTCAGGGCCGTGCAGGAATGAAACGGCAAGCCCGGCCCCGGCCGAAAGCAAGAGGCTGTCCAAAAGAAAGCTTTGCTCTCTTCATATGAAGAGGGCTTTTCTTATTGGATAACTTTGCATAGGAAAACTCTCCCTATCGGTCGAAAAATGCGTTTTTAGGAACGCACTCTCATTGAAGAAATGTCCCTTTTTGTCGAAATTATAGAGTAGGGATAACCAAAAAAAGGATGTGACTTCTTTGGGGAAACAGGCGGGGCGTTGGTTTCTCGTAGTGGCGCTTGTCATCAGTCTTTTGCCGGTGTCGATGTGGACGGACGGAAGCAAGGCGGAGGCCGCGAACGCGGTGCTCTGGCAGTTGGGCAAGGCAAATGATTCGGCGGCGGAATTCGCGGATTACAAAGCGGCCGCTGTGGAAGCCGTTGCCGTTCCCTCCGATTGGGCGACGCGCAGTTCCTGGAGCTTTATGTCGAAAGGGCTGAAAGGCGACCGCAACAAAACGATGACGCTCTCGTTCAATCTGGCAAGCGTTCCGGCCAACGGCGTGGAACTCAGCTTCAAGGTATTGGACGCTTATAAAATAACGCCGCAAATGGCGGTTTACAGCAACGACGTTCTGGCCGGCATGATCCAAATCGCCGGGGTGGGCGGCACAACAAGTCCGTACCCGTATAAAAAAGTGTACCGGCTTTATATTCCGAGGGAGCTTCTGCAAACCGGCGCCAACGCGCTGAAGCTGGAAGCGGCGGGCAGCCTTTTCGGCTCCTCGGCGGAAGACCCTTACCTGTGGTGGAACTGGGATTACGTGAAGCTGGAAGCGCTGGGAGCGCCTGCGGCGGAACCGGTGCACGGCCGGGTTTCGTACCTTGGCACCACCATTATGCAGGACGATTTTTACTACAACGATAACGTGACCCTGCATCTTCCCTACATCCTGAAATGGATGGGGGTCGCCTACAGCGGCAACGTAAACCGCGTGGCCCTGTGGTCCGATCTCGGAGAGCAGCCCGAAGCGCTCGGCTATTTGCAGGCCATGCGCAATTACAACATGCAGGTGGTCGGCGATCATCTGTCTACCGGACAAGCTTCGGTCGACGCCAGCGGACAGCTGGATGCCGCCTCGAAAGCGACGTTGAATTCCTATTTTTCCAAATACGGCAGCCTGATTCAATTTTATGAAGTGGACAACGAGCCTGGCTTGTTCAACCGCTCCAAGGCGGTCAACCTTGCGGTCGCCCGTTACGTCCGCTCCATCAAGCCTTCCCACGTGAAGCTCGTCGCGCCCGGCTGGGCGTACTGGCCTTCGCTGGGCACGCCCGACGGCTGGGAACGCGATCCCGCCCAGCGCAAGCAGGTGGAGGACCTCACCGACCTGACCAACGGCCACAGCTACGGAACGTCCAACGTCGACGACGAGGGCGGCAGCTTTACCGAAAACCTTGAGACGTTCGGGGGTTCGTCGGACGGCCTGCCCAAACAAATGCTGGTGACGGAAACGGGCACCAACGATTCGCACACCGACTTTCCTTTTGTCGGCTCCTCCCAGCCGCACGCTTCGGCGTTCGACCGGATCATCCGGGCAAACCTGGGGTATGCCGATTACACGATGCAGCACGCGGCGTTTTTCCATGAAAGCTACTCGCTTTTCCAGCCGGGCTTCAACTGGTTTAATCACGATCCGGCGACTACGGTTGCTTATCCGGGCGTCGGCGGCGAGGATTCCCGGCTGAAAACCTACCGCCGGCTGGCGCTCGCCTATGCGACCCACGGCAAGCCGCTCGCTTACACCTATGCGAACAAGTCCGAAGTGGCGGGCAAAAAGGTTTACTTCCGTGCCGTCGATACGTCGACTCTTGCTCCGCTTCCCGGAAGCGGCGGCAAATCCGACAAAATCCTGCTGAACTTCGTCAACTTCGAGCCGACGCAGCAGACGATGAACGTCCGGGTGACGATGCCCTCCACCGGCATTTATGAAGGAGAGCGCATCGGGGCGGGCAACTCCTACGCCGAAGCCAAAACGGTTGTAACCGGCTTGAACGCTTCTCCTTCCGTAAACCTGAGCGTTACGCTGGGTCCGGGAGAATCGGTGCAGTATATTCTGAACAAGCAGAGCGCCACAACGGCGCCGGCCGCGCCGAAGAAAATCTGGCTGGAGCCGGGCGTCGGCAAAGTAAAAGCCACCTGGACCGAGCTGGACGGAGCGGTAAGCTATACGCTGAAACGCTCGACTACGCCGGGCGGCGGCTATACGCCGGTGGCGGCCGGCCTGACCGGCACCTCCTATATCGACACGACGGCCACGGGCGGCCAAACGTACTACTACGTTGTCGCGGCCAGCAATTCGAAGGGAACGGGGCCGGATTCCCCCGAGGCGGCGACGGCGGCGAATCTGCCGACCTCCGTTGAGGCCGAGGATACGCTTATCGGCGGCGGGGCCGCGGTCAGCGCGGACGCCAACGCATCGGGCGGGAAAAAGGTCGGCAATATGCATGGCGGCGGAGCGTTCGTCAGCGTCGACTTTGACGGCGGCAGCGGAGGAACGGCGCAGCTGAAAATTCAGTACGCCAAAGGCGACAGCGGCACGACGACCAAAAGCCTGTATGTCAACGGAATCATGGCCAAAAAGCTTTCGCTGCAGGGCAGCGGGGGCTGGAACAAATATATCGAAGCGGCGATTGACGTGCCGCTGGACCGCGGGCGAAATACGGTGGTCATCAAGCAGGACGGGGGAGATACCGGCGGGGTCGATTTGGACAAGCTTACCCTGATCCCCAATGAAGAGCCGGCATCGCCGACGCTGGCGCCGAAGCCGGTCCCTTCCGCCACGCCAACGCCTACAGCCACACCGACGCCGAGCCCGGCAGCGACGCCGGCAGCGACACCGAGCCCGACGGTTACGCCGAGCCCGACGGCCACGCCGACCTTGGCGCCTACACCGGCGCCTACGCCGGCGGGCGATACGCAAGCTCCGTCCATTCCGGGCAGCCTGAAGGCCGCTTCGGCCGGACAGACGACGGTCACGCTGACGTGGAGTCCGTCAACGGACAACACAGCCGTAACGGGCTATGACGTCTACCGCGGGTCCGCGCTGGTCGGAACGGCGGAAGGGACGTCCACCTCGTATACCGACAACGGCCTGACGGCGGGGACGACGTATTCCTATACGGTCCGGGCCAAGGACGCCGCGGGCAACTTCTCGCCCGTCTGCGCTCCGGTCAGCGTGCTGACCGCCTCGGCGCCGCTCGCGACCACGCCCGTCCTGTTCCGCTTCGCCCAGTCGGGCATCGGCGGCTGGACGCCGTATGAAGGCGACTGGAGCCTGGGAAGCGGCGGCGATTATTCGCTGAAGGCCGGCACCGCTCCGAAATCGCTGATCAGCGGCGCCACCTTTACGAACGGCGGCATGGTGGTCGACCTCACCGTCGGAGAGGGCGGCGACGCGGGCGTGCTGTTCCGGGCTAGCGACGCGGGAACCGGCCCGTACGCCTACAACGGCTACTACGCGGGCATCACCCGCGCCGGCGATGTGGTGCTGGGCAAAGCGGAGAACGGCAAATGGACGCCGCTCGGCACCGCCAAGGCCTGGAAAACGGGCTGGTACCACTTTAAAGTGGAGGCAAAAGGCTCCCTCCTCAAAGTGTATGTCGGAGACATGAAGGTCCCGCTTATCACCGCGACGGACGAAACCTTCGCCACCGGCGGCATGGGGCTCGGCGCGAACAACACCGGCGCCGCCTTCAACAACTTTAACGCCGGACCGTAACGAACGATTGATCTCCTTTTTCATAATAAATGCCTTGCTTTGCGCCTTCCCTTCGGGGAGGGCGCCTTTTTTTAGCCGGATGCAGAATGCGGCTCGTGCGTGGGCTCCAGTGCATTTATGGGAAGATTATCTTACTGCATCCCGCCCCGGCGTATTTTTTTCAGCACAACCGCTTTGGCGTAGTTCCAGTCCCCGCGGTCATACAGAACACGGGCTGCCGGATAGCCGAAAAAGCGCGGGAAGGAGTAAATCGTCACACCCAAGCGGACCAGGGCGCCGACGATCATCGCCAGGGCGATGCCCGGCAAGCCGAGCCAGGGCACCAGAACGAAGAACAGCCCCGTCGTCACGGCGATTGAAGCCACCTGGCGGAGCAGGGCGAGCGCGGGCCGGCCGAGCGCGCTGAAGGAGGAGGACAAAATTTTAGCTCCTCCGACGATAACGCATTCCAGGGCAAGCAGATAAAAGCTGAAGCTGCTCTCCAGAAACTCCGGCCCGAACAGAAGCCCGAGGAAAAAGCGGCCGATGACCACGGCCGGCAGCAAAGCAATCAGCATCGCCGCCATCGAGACGCGGAAGGCGCGGCTGACGGTTTCCAGCACCTTGTCCCGCTCCATGCCCGTAACCTTGGGGAACAGAACGCCGGCGATGGCGTTTTGCACCACGTTAAAAACCCGCGACAGGGCGTAGACGACCGTATACAAGCCGAGGTCGCGGGGCGAAAGCAGAAAAACGATCGCCAGCTTGTCGATTTGATACGAAAGCGTGCCGATCAGCTCCATGCCGTATACCTTCAGGCCGTACACGTAGAACAGCTTGCGGGCCTTTTTCCCGACGGAGCGCAGCCGGCTTCCGGGGGCGATCCGGTCCCGCAGCCGGTAGACGGCCCAGCCGGCCGCAAGGAGGCCGGAGAGGAAGTTGACGTTCGGCGCATGCTGCAGGGTAAGCAGCCCGAGCGGCCAGAGGGCCAGGTAGCCCAGCAGATTGAGCAGGGGCATGTTCAGCAAAAGGCCGTTGGCCACGTCGAAGCGGTCCATGCTTTGGGCGAAGGCGACCAGCATGTTGACCAGAATAGCCAGCGGAATCGCCTTCAGGCAGTAGCTCTGCGCAAGCCCGACGATTTCGCCGGAGTAATTGCCCAGCCAGCCGGGCAGCATGTACCATGCGAAGGCGCCGGCGGCCAGCCCGGCCGGCAGCTGCGCCATCAGGGATAGCCGCAGAAGACCGGAGGGGGACGCGGTATTTTTTCGGGCGTGGTAAATCAGGGAAGACGAAAATCCGAAGCCGATAAAGCCGACAAGGATCGTGGGCCACAGCAAAATGGCGGACAGCTCGCCTCTTCCTTCCGCGCCGAAGACGCGGGCCGTCAGGATGGAAGTCAGGGTGGTGAGGATGAGCACGAAGAAGTTGGTGAAGCTGGTGTAAACCACCGTACGGACCAAACCGCCCGGTTTTCGGGCGGCTTCGGCTGCGTGTGTGACCGCCATAGCCATCGGCTCCTTTTTGCGAGTATGGAAAACGGGATGTCGGATGCAGATGGGAGAATAACCCTGGCCGCGGAGAAAACGAGACCATTCATAAGAATACAAGAGCAAAGAGGAGTTTTACAAATTTTTAATATATAAAGAATACAAAAGGCGCGATAAAATTATTAATATTTCACAAATCGGCGTTTTCCTGATTAAAACCGTTTCAACCCGTGTAAAAAGGGTATAAGCAATTTTCCATCACATAGAGAGAACCGCCAGTTTAGCTATAGGAGGGAGTGGGAATCTTGAGCCAGCCTTTTGAATTGTCCGTGGCCATCTGCACCCGCAACCGCCACGAAGATCTGCGCAAGTGTCTGGAGTCGATCGCCGCCCAGCGGGGCGTGGAGAACGACCGCTTCGAGATCGTCATTGTGGACGACGGGGAAACCGGGACGGACTGGATCGCTTCGGCCGCCGCGCTGCTGCCCGCCAACATGGAGCTTCGCCACTACATAAAGAAAAAAGAAGAAGCGGGCCTGCTTCGCTCCCGGATCAAATCCGTGGAGATTGTCCGGTATGACACGCTTTTGTTTCTGGACGACGACGTGGAGTGCGAGCCGGATTACTTTGCGCTGCTGAAGGAAACCTTTGCGCGCTGCCCGGACGCCGTCGGGGTGAGCGGGGCCGACCAGGGCTTTGTCTGCTCGGCCAAGGGGCGTCTGCTCGGCATCGTCAGCGGACAGGGCCATCCGTCGCCTGGGCGCTTGTCCTGGGGCGGGTTCGCCTCCTCGATGAACCTTTGGAACAAACAGAAGAAGGTGTTCGAGACCGAGTTTCTTCACGGCTGCAACATGTGCTTCCGCAGAAGCGCGCTCCGGGATTTGCAGGCGGTCGACTGGCTGAACGGCTACAGCCTGGGGGAGGACCTGTACCTGTCGCATGTAGCCGGAAAACACGGCAAAATGTACGTCAATCCGGCGCTAAAGCTGCTCCACCACGGGTCCCCGACGTCCCGGGACAAACAGGAGATCGTCTCCTACACCAAAGTCATGAACCATTATCACCTGCTTCGGCTGAAGGAAAACACCGGCCGCTTTCATTATTTCATGCTGCTGTGGACGGCGAACTTCCTTTACCTTCAGAACCGGCTCGGCAAGAACGGAGAAGCGGCCAGCGGGTTCCGGAGAGGCATCAAGGACCTGCGGGCGATCTTGTCCGGCCGCTCGGGCGGCGGGCCGCAGCTCGGCGCAAGCGGAATGGCCGGAGGGAACTTAAAGGATGGGAGCGTATAAACCGATGGACCAAACGCTTAGACAAAAAATCGCGGCGGCCCGCGTCGTTTCCTTCGATATTTTCGACACTTTGATCCTGCGGGCGCTCCGCCGGCCCGAGGACCTGTTCCGCTTGATGGAAGAAGCGCACCGGGCGGCGGGCGATTCCGATGCCGCGGGCTGGGCCAGGAAACGGATCGCCGCCGAAGGCGCGGCCCGGCAGTCGGCCTCCGGCGCGGGGAGCGAAGAGGTGCTGCTGGACGAAATTTACGGCAAGCTCGCCGGTCTGACGGGTGCCTCCGAAGCGCAGCTGGACGAATGGAAGCGGCTGGAGACCGAGCTGGAAGTCGGCTTCTGCATGCGGAACGAGTACATGCACCGGGTTTACGAGGAGTGTCTGCGGCAAGGCAAAACCGTGGTGCTGACCTCGGACATGTATTTGCCGGAGGATGTGATCGTCCGCATTTTGCACAAAAACGGCTACGACCGGCACAAAAAGCTGTACTTGTCTTCCACCGTGGGGGTAACCAAGCATACGGGCGCGCTTTACCGGCATGTCTGCGGGGATCAAGGGTGCGCCCCGGCCGATATCCTGCACATCGGCGATAACCGCCATTCCGACGTCAAGCGGGCGGAGGAAGCGGGACTGACCGTTCATTATTATCAAAAAACACTGGATTACGTCACCGGCTCGAAAGCCTATCTGACCGCTTTCCGGGATCTGCTGGCCGAAGAAGAGACCGGCCCGGCGGAGAGCATTTTCCTCGGCCTGCTGATCAACAAGCTGTATGCGGACCGCACGGCCGATCAAAGCAAGGACTTCTGGTACTTGTTCGGCTATGAAACGATCGGGGTCCTGTTCTACGGCTTCGTCGACTGGCTGAAGCGCAAAGCCCGCGCGGACGGCGTGGAACGGCTTTACTTTCTGTCCCGGGACGGGCATGTGATGAAGCGGGTGTACGACGTGTTGACGGAGGACGACGCCGGCGCGATTCCCTCCCGTTACATGTACGCGTCCCGGCGGGCGCTGAACTTTCCGTCCATCACCGGATTGGACGAGGAGGCCATGCGCTTCCTGTTCAGCTACTCGCGCAACCTGACCGTCGCCCAGCACCTCGGCCGGGTCGGACTTGACGCGGCCGCGTTTGCTCCGCTGATCCGGGAAGCGGGCTTCTCCGGGCAGGACCAGCTGGTGGCGGCCAAGGAGGAGCAGGACCGGCTGAAGGCGCT
This sequence comes from Gorillibacterium sp. sgz306347, assembly GCF_059735245.1. Classification (NCBI taxonomy): domain Bacteria; kingdom Bacillati; phylum Bacillota; class Bacilli; order Caryophanales; family Paenibacillaceae; genus Gorillibacterium; species Gorillibacterium sp. sgz306347. Next base: position 19,559 of record NZ_JCAPET010000025.1, on the reverse strand, counting down.
CTACGGACGCATCGAAAAAGAGCTTGTGGAGGCAGCTGCGAAGGAGCGGGCTGATCTTGCGCGCTACCTGGAGGAAATCGGCTTTTTGGCGCCCGGCAAACGCGGCATTGTGGACATCGGCTGGCACGGCACGATGCAGCAGTCGCTTCTGCGGGTGCTGAAGCTGGTAGGCGAACCGGCCCCGGAGCTGCAAGGCTACTACGTCGGGACCTTCAAGCGCGCGGAGCAGGCGGCGAAGGCGGGTGTCTCGATGGCGGCCTACCTGTGCGACCTCGGCCAGCCGCAGGAACGGGAGAAGGTGATTCTCGGCTGCGTGGAGCTGTTCGAATTTTTGTTCACCGCCCCGCACGGCAGCGTGACCGGCTTCCGCGAAAAGAACGGCGCCATGGAGCCGCTGTTCGACCCGAACGACAACGATGACGAGAAGCTGGAGGCGGCCCGGTTTATGCAGCAGGGAGCGGTCGACTTCGTGAAGGATTTTCACGAAATCGCCCGTCTGCTACCCTTCGAGCTGCCGCTTTCGGCGGACACCGCGCTGCGCCCGGTCAAGCGGGTGCTTGGCCGGCCTACCCCGCTGGAAGCGGAAAAGCTCGGCGATATCACGCATGCGCAGGGCTTTGGCGACGTGTACGTCGCCGAGCCGCTGGCCAAACCGGCCGCCATCCGCGGCCTCGGCGACCTGAAGAAGCTGCAGCTTCAGTTCCGGCGCTCGCTTTGGAAGGAAGGCTTCAAGGCCCGCGTGCCGGATTGGCAAAAGCCGATTCTGTCGCTCGTGCAGACCGCGATGAGCGTCAAAAGCAGGCTGTAGCCGCATTATTTTTCCCGCAATCCTGAACAGAGGGTGTCCCGAAAAGGCGACTTTGGGGACACACTCAGTGGCTTCCGTCTCTTTGGACGGAAGCCTAGGTTGTCGAGAAGCCCAGGTCTTTTTAATGATTATGGGTTTCTTTTGCGTTTCTCATCGTCTTCTTTATGTTTTGTAAAGCTGCCGTCATCAGCGCTCCCTCGTTGGCCCCGCCCACCTTTCCTTCTGTCTCCGCTTATGGGCGGAAATTGTAGGTAGCAGGGCGCAAACCGGCGATAACCAGGGACAGAAGGCAGATAGGTGCACAGCGTCACTTATTTCCGATGGTTTCTCGTTCCGATCACGAAATAATTCCACATGCGCACTTATTTTCGAGTAAACAAGCGGTATTCGGAGAAAATGGAGTGAATAATTGCTTTTTCCCATTTATTCGGCCGGAAATAGCCAAAAATCGTATGATTAGTTGCTTTTTTGCACTTCCTGTCCCACCCTGCATGCATGATGGTCTCCGTGGGAAATTCGCACCCGCCGCCCTTTTGCCGATAGATGCCCACCACCTTGCCGTTTTTCTGCAGACTACGATGTCCGAGGGGGGGGACTACTCCACGAAGTTAATGGTAGGACAAGTCGGTTTGGATTTCCCGCTCCATTGACATTCGTAACGAATGCCGTAGTAATGGTCGAGAAGAATGGTTGTCCTATGGGGGGCAACATTAACGCAGCGTCCGGAACAACGGTTACCGGGATGGTCTATGCAGCCTCGGAAGATGCCGGATACAGTGTGTCGAGTACATTTGAGCTTCTGGTAGAGCCAATTGCAAACGAAGTAGAGTATTTCGCCGTATCTCTGCTGCTCGCAGGAAATGGCTCCAAGGCCACGACGATTTCGGAAATGGAAGAAATGCGAGGCATGCTCGCCGTGCTGGATCCGGATTTGACAGTTACCTGGGCGTTGGACAGTAATTTTGTGTTTTATGAATCACAGCGGCCCCAGTTAGCTAAGGTTCTGGAATATGTGGACCAGTACGGGGACGAGATTGGGATTGTCTCCTCGTATCCGAATAATCGCTTGTTGAGCGAATGGCAGGATGAAATCAACTCTTGGCTGTACATGTACCGTTACAATGCATTGCCTGCATTGCATGAAGGAAATACCAATGGCTTGCCTTCGGTATGGGGGATGAACAATCCAATGGTTCCTGCTCAGAATGCCGGGAATAACAGTTCGAACCCCCAATTTGAAAGCAACTTGGACCGATTTCATTCAACGTTTTCCTGCTGAAGTTGATGTGGAGATTACAGGCGTGCAGCGAAAGCAAGGTTGTCCGAGTTGAAATTTAACGATCCGGTCCTCTATGAGTGATCCATAACTTATCAGTGCGCCCATACCCGAGCACGAAATGTGCTTAGGGTATGGGTTGTATTTTTTATCGGCAGGCGCAGCCTGCGTTTTTTGTCTCTGCACCGAAAGGGGAAAGCCAAGCGTCAAGCCTACTAAAGCCATACTTTTTCTACTAAATGGAATAAAGTATACTTATAGGAAGGAGTATATTTGACAGGGGATTAAATAGGGACGAATTTCGTTAAAAGGGTCTCCAGGAGGAGGGCTTTGCAGCAACTGAGGCTTTTCCCGCACATCGGGAGGAAGCGTTCATCGGGTTTCCAAAAGGAGGATATCCGCTTTCCGGGGGAACTGCGGGAAGCGGGACTTATTGGAAGACGGAAGCGGCCGGCGCAATCCGGCGAAAAAAATAAAGGGGAGGGACAGCCATGTTTGGGTTGCTGACAATCATCATCAATCTGATTATTGCGGCCGTGGTCTTTTTTGTTCTGTATGCAGTCGTGAAAGCGGCGATCAATCACTCGGTGCTTCACGAAACGTATCTGACGATTGCCAGCATGCGGGAGCAGCAGGAGAAGGACATGATGCGGATGAGAAAGCAGCTGGCGGAGCTGCAGGAAACGCTGGATGATCTGAAGGAGGAACGGACGGTCAGCGGCAGCGGGGTGTCGCCAGACGAAGGAGAGCCGCGCCAAAGTTGAGCGGCCTTCCGCAAAAGGAGCGCGGGCGGCAAGGCCCGCGCTTCAGGCGGCACCGCGGACCGGAGCCCTCCCGGGTCAATCGATTTTGGCTCCGTAGCAGCGGGCCAGCGCGACGGCCTGTGCAAGATCGAGGCGGGCGCCGGTCACGTCGAAGGCTTTGAAATCTACGCCGTCCATGACCGCTTCCCGGAAATCGGCGCCTTTTACGGCGGCCTGATGCAGCCGGGCGCGAGTTAAATCCGCTCCGCGCAGGTCCGCCTTCTCCAGCTTGCATTCCGACAGATCCGCCTCGACAAACCGGATGCCGCGCAGCGGCTGTTTGTTCAGCCGCGCCCGCCGCAAATTGGTATAGGACCAGTCTCCGCCGGTCAGCGTAATGCCGTCCAGATTGGCGCCGGCGAAATCGGAACCGGTCATTTTGCAATCCTCGAACCGGGCTACAAACAGGGAGGCATTCTCGAAACGGCAGTTGGTGAACGCCGAACCGGTATGGCGCGATGCGTTCAGCAGAGCGCCGCCGAAGTCGCAATCGGCAAACCGGGTGTTGATCGTGGCGCATTCCTCCAAAGAGGTGCCGCGGAACCGGCAGCGCTCGAACGTGCACCGGATCAATTCGCCCTCCCGCAGATCCTGGCCGCTGAAATCAACCTCCGTATAGGTACGTTCCTCATAAGAAAACACCGTTTTATCCATCCTTTCCCGTGGCTGAAGCCGCTGTCTTGTCTCTTTTTCCATCTTACACAAAATGAACCGGTGCCGAGCGTTTTTTTCGCAGAACGGGTGGAGCAAATGCCGGATGAAAAAATGAGAAGCCGTCAAAAAGTGACAAACTTAACATTTTTCTTGTGGTATGCTACTGTTGGTAAAATTGCTTCGTTCCTTTGAGGCCGAGCAACAGCAAAGGGCTAACCCGGCTGAAAAGCGGGGGCGCAAAGTTACAGGTCTTCTGTATGCAAGTACAATGACGGCTGGACTGCCTGGGGAATCGGTACTTCTGATTTTACGGAGGGGTAAACGATGATCCAACTCAACTCACCGCACGAGGGCAAACTTGACCGGGAATGGATGGAGCTGCTGTCCGAAGCGCATCGGATGGGGATCGGCATCGAGGAAGTGAAGGAATTCTTTCGCACTACCGCCAGAAAAGAACTTAGGCACCGCATACCGCAGGAGTACCCGGCAGCGAACGGGAAACGCATCCACCGGATCGGGTAAGCAAATGGTTTCCGCCGAAGGAAGCGCCGGGGATTGTCCGCATTGCCAGGCTGCAAAGACGCCCGCCACCGTTCGTGCGAAGCAGGCGTCTTTTTGTTTCGCGGAAACGGACTGACCGGGCGGCCCTGCCCGGATCGGAAGACAGCGGATTATGGCGGAGCCGTTACCCGGTGTGCGATTCCGGTTTCTCCGGTGCTTGAAGAGACTTTCCTTCTTCGGAGGATGAGGGAGAGACTGGTTACGCGGTCGGCTGGGCGCTTGGCCCCAGCGGCACGCGGCCGACGGCGGCGCGGGTTTTTTCCGCGATCCGGGTTTTGAAGAAGCTGATGATCGCCGAGGTCACAGCAATGGAAAGGACCGAGTACACGCCGCGTACGATGCCGACGGAAGAAAGGCTGATCAAAACCACGGCGCAGTCGAAGGCAAAATTGATTTTGCCGGGATTCCAGCCGTAACGCTGCTGGAGAAACAGCGCCAGGATGTTCGATCCGCCCAGCGACGCGCCGTTCGAAAACAGCAGCGACAGCCCCAGTCCGATGATCACGCCGCCTGCGAGAGCGCCGAACAAAGGGTGCAGCTCAAAGGCGGGGAGCCACCGGTCGGCGGCCGTCAGGAGAGAAAGCAGTGTGACCGACAACACGGTGTAGAGCGTAAAGCGCCATCCGAGCCGCATCACGGAGAAGACATAGAAGGGAACATTGATAGCAAAAAACAGGATGCCGAAGGGGGTCTGCAGCAGATAAGACAGCCCGAGAGCAAGCCCGGCCGTTCCGCCGGTCACCGCGTGTGCGTGCTTTAGCAGTAAAAAGCCGGCTGCCGCAAGTAAACAGCTGAGGAAAATCAAGCTTATCTTTCGCATGGAGGGTACCGCCTTCTGTCGGAAGATCGGACCGCTTCGGGTCCGTCAGGGCGGCGGGCCGCAACGCGACCGCCGGAATGTTTGTTTTAGGATAGCTTACGAAAGCGATGTCAAACCATATCACATTGAAGAAAAACATATGTTACTATTGGTAACACTGAAGCCTTTTAGGAAACATAAACTACATTTTGAAAGTTGGGCGTTTATGGACCACATTGATAGTGAAATGCTGAAACTTCTGCAGGCGGACGGGCGCATGACCGTCAGCGAGCTGTCCAAACGGCTGGCGCTGAGCCGGCCGAGCGTGTCGGAGCGGCTGCTGCGGCTCCAGGAGAAGGGCGTGATCATGGGATTTTCCGCCCGCGTTTCGCCGGAGGCGGTAGGGCGCAATACGCTGCTGATGATTCAGATCAGCGAATTGAAGGTTTCAGCCCAGGAATTTGAGCAGAAGATCAAAGAAGATGAGGATATCATCGAATGCCACCGGGTCACGGGGATGATCGGGTATATTCTCAAAGCGGCGGTCGAAGGCATGGACGGCCTTCGTCTTCTGGTGGACCGGCTCATGCCCTACGGATCGATCAATACCTCGGTGGTGCTGACCTCTCCCGTCTCGTACCGGCCCGTGCTGCCAAAGGAAAACAAATAGGGAAGTGAGGAAAGATTACATTTGGGTGTTTATCAGGAGAATATTGTTAAATATTTGAGAACAATCGGCGGAATCGCTCTTCTATCCCGTGAAAGGGCGCTATAATACGGCTAACAAACGTCATTAAATCTGACATTTGCGGCGCGAATTTATGGCGAAGGAGACGGTTGAATTGAACATGCGGATGAAGGCGTTGAAACGGCATCTTTTTTTCTGCTGCAGCGAGCACTGCAACAACCAGGAAGCCGAGGAGGTCATGGAGGCTTTCAAGGAACAGCTGGTGGAGCGCGGCATTCACCGGGAGGTCAAAATCAACAAATCGAGCTGCCTCGGTTTGTGCGGGAACGGAGCTTTTGCTATCGTATACCCCGAGGGCGTTTGGTACTATGATTTGACCCCCGAGGATGTGCCGCGGATCGTCGAAGAGCATTTTGTCGGCGGCGAGATTGTCGAGGACAAAATGATGATGAAGCTGACGGTGTAAACGGAGGGCCGGTCAAACGGAAGGGTGGGCCTGCGATGATCATCGGCGTTCCGAAGGAAATCAAAAACCGGGAATACCGGGTGGGCGTTACGCCAAGCTCCGCAGCCGCCTATGCGGGAGCGGGGCATGAGGTGCGGGTGGAAGCCGGAGCCGGCGCGGGAATCGGTTTTCCCGACGAGGCATATGAAAAGGCGGGCGCCCGCATCGTCCGGACCGCTGAGGATGCGTGGGCGGCCGACATGGTGGTGAAGGTCAAGGAACCGCTGCCGGAGGAGTACGGCTTTTTCCGGGAGGGGCTGGTGCTTTACACGTACCTGCATCTGGCGCCTGAACCGGAGCTGACGCGGGCGCTTGCGGAGAGCAAAGTGACGGCGATCGCTTATGAAACGCTGCAGCTGGATAACGGGAGTCTGCCGCTCCTTGTTCCGATGAGCGAGGTGGCCGGCCGGATGTCCGTCCAGATCGGCGCGCATTTTCTGGAAAAGGCGCATGGCGGCAAAGGCGTGCTGCTGGGCGGCGTCCCCGGTGTCGAGCCGGGACGGGTTACGATTCTCGGAGGCGGCGTGGTGGGCGTGAACGCGGCCAAAATGGCGGTCGGCCTCGGGGCGGACGTCCGGATCTTGGATGTGAAGCCGGAGCGGCTGCGGCAGCTGGACGATTTGTTCCAGGGGCGCGTGCGGACGCTCGTGTCTTCTCCAGGCAGCATTGCCGAAGCGGTCCGATGCGCCGATCTGCTGATCGGGGCCGTGCTGATTCCCGGCGCCCGTGCGCCAAAGCTGGTCACGGCGGACACGGTGAAGGCCATGTCCGCCGGGTCGGTGATCGTGGATGTCGCCATCGACCAGGGCGGCTCCATCGCGACCATCGACCGGATCACTTCGCACGACGATCCGGTGTATGAGAAGTTCGGCGTGCTTCATTACGCGGTCGCCAACATGCCGGGCGCGGTTCCCCGCACGTCGGCGATAGCGCTTAACAACGCGACGCTGCCGTACGGGCTTGAGCTTGCAGGCCGCGGCTGGCGCGAAGCCGTCCGCCGGAGCCCGGCCGTGGCGAAGGCGCTGAACGCCGCCTGCGGAAAGATCACTCACCCGGCCGTCGCCGAAGCGCACGGGTATGCCTACACGCCGCCCGCGGACGTTGCCGCCGGTTGAGGGCTGTCCGGCGCGCGGGTGCATGCCGGCGCAAGCCTCAGAGTGCCCCGGAGCCGAATAGAGCGTTGGATTGGCGGTTAGTGCAGCACGTTCCCGCTGGCTTTTTTTGAGCTGTGGGACCTTGAAGGGTCAGGTCAATCGGGCCACGGTTGGCACTTTGGAAGGTCGACCCATCACGCTGCACTTTGCACGCACGCCTCTCCAACTGGGGGGGCGTGCGCTTTAGCTTTTCGGCCGACTGCGAGCTTGCTCATTACAGTCTGCACCCCCCCGCACCCGATCTCGTTTCATCCCCGCGGCCTCTTTTGGTATACTGGTGGAAACAGACGGCGATGCGGAGAAATCCGCGCGGATGCGGCGCGCTGTCGCCGGTTTTTCGCGCGGTTTGGCCTTGTTCACGGACATGCCTTCCGTTCCGCCGGTTATCCATCTCCAGACAGGAAGGACGAACCGGAATGAACATCGACTTGACCGGCAAAACAGCGCTTGTCACCGGCGCTACCGGCCAACTGGGCCGCGTGATGGCCCGTACTCTGGCTTCTTGCGGGGCCGACATCATTATTCATTACAACAGCAACAGCCGCAAAGCGGAGGAGCTGCGCGATGAAATCCATGCGCTCGGGCGGCGGGCTTTGCCCCTGCAGGCGGATGTCACCTGCCTGGACTCCATCATGGCAATGAAGGAACGGGCGGTCGCCGAGTTCGGAGGCGTCGATATCGTCGTCGCGAATGCCGTCATTCAATACCAGTGGACCACCATCCTGGAGCAGGCGCCCGAAGACTTCGCCGGGCAGTTCGATTCCTGCGTCATGCAGAGCGTTTACCTGGCCAAAGCATTTATTCCCGGCATGATCGAAAAAGGCGAAGGCCGCTTCGTCGGAATCAACACGGAATGCTCCATGCAAAACACCCCCGCCCAAGCCGCTTACGTAGCCGGGAAGCGCGGCATGGACGGCGTGTACCGCGTGCTGGCACGCGAAGTCGGCGAGCATCAGATCACGGTTAACCAGGTGGCACCCGGCTGGACGATCAGCGATAACGACCGCGCCAACAACACGGAACGCAGCGAGTCCTACGAGCAAACCGTGGCGCTGAAGCGGCGCGGAACCGACCAGGAAATCGCCAACGTTGTGGCGTTTCTGGCATCCGGGCTCGCCAGCTTCATCACCGGCGCTTACGTGCCTGTTTGCGGCGGCAATGTCATGCCGGCCATCTGACGGCCTGCGCCGAACCAAACAAAAAGAACCTTTCCGTCCCGTTCAAAACGGGTGGGAAAGGTTCTTTTATTGTGGCGGGAAGCGGCTGCTCCGCGTGTGCCCTGCGTGCGGGTCAAGCGGCAGGCAACGCCACGACAGCCGGAAGCCCGGCAATGCGCCGCCCCTCTTCGAAGGAGTGGTGCCCGCCGGGCTTAACCGAATCCCGGGTTAACCAGTCAACTCGCCGCCCCTCTTCTGGGGAGAGGGGCCACGCGGGATTAACCGGGTCCTGGGGTTAGCCGGGGAACGCGCCGCCTTCTTCGAAGGAGCGTTGCCCCCGGGCTCAGCCGATTTTGCTTAACCCGGCGGCCCAGGCGAATACCTGGCGCATGGTGTCGACAAAGCCGGGATGCATCAGCCCTTCGCGCAGATGGGCGGGCGTCACGCAGGCGATCCGTCCGTCGCCGTAGCGGTGAACCCAGCCGGCTTCCGATTCGCCGTCGCGCGAGGCGGAGCGCAGAAACACATGCGTGTTCGCCTTGTCGCATTCCACAAAGTAGTGCTCGTCTGCAAAAGCGTACGGAGCGGCGTCCAGCCCGATTTCACTGCACGCAACCGGTGTGTAGGTCACCTCCGCGTGCTCGGATGGATGGCTGATGAACTGGCCGCGCAGCATTTTGACATAGTCCCCTTGCTCGGGATAGGACGCCAGCCCTGAATGCCAGGCGATCCAGGCTCCTCCGTGTGCAGCATATTCCACAATCTGCCGCGATAGGTCCGCGGTCATCCAGCGGGCTTCGGGCTGACCCTGCGGGTCCAGGCGGTCTTCCGCGAAAAGCACCACCGCATCGGGCTTTTGTTCCAGGCGGTCGACCAGGTCGGCGCGCCCGGCATAGTCGAGACGGACTTCGCCGGAGGCGAGATAGGGGGAAAGAATGTGCTCCAGTGCTTCTTTGATCAAGGTTTCGTCATGGTAAAAATCGCCGACGGCGGCCAGGATCCGTTTCATGATGCGCTCCACTCCATATCGAATTAGTCGTTTTCCAGAAGCTCAATCAGAACCTTCAAGTCTTTAACCGAATCGGCGTAAGCGTAACGTCCGCCGGTGTATTCGCCTTTTTGCAGCAGCGGGATGCCGTTTTGCTCCAGCCGCAAAAGCTTGTCCTTCATGCCGTCCACGACAAACGCGATGTGATGGACGCCTTCTCCGCGCTCTTCGAGAAAATCCCGCCAAACGCTGGGGTGCTCGTCCGGCTCGATCAGCTCCAGCTGCAGGCTTCCGCAGTCGAAAAAAGCCAGCTTCGCCCTGGCTTCGGAAGGGCTGCCAAGGTATTCGGTACGGGCGATGTCGGCGGTATCGGTCCAGAACCACTGCGGCTTCTCCACGCCGAGAAACTGCGCATAGGCTTCCGAAACCTTTTCGATGTCGCGCACGACGAGCCCGATCTGGGTGATCACCCGGGTATTCAGCAAATTGTTGTCCATGTTCTTGTCTCCTTCGCGTAGGAATAAAAGAAAGGGTGCTTAAAGAAGCGCTTTGCACGAATCCCGGACGACCAGCGTGGCCGGGGCGAGAAACTGCCGGGCTGCCGCCGGCTCGGATTCGATGGTCTCGATCAGAGCGGCGACCAGCTGATCCAGCAGAGCGGAAAAATCGACCCGGATCGTAGTGAGCGCAGGGCGGATCCGGGCGCTCAGAAGGTGATCGTCAAACCCGATCAGCGACAGATCCTCGGGCACCCGCAGGCCGGCTTCGGCAATGGCGCGCAGGGCGCCGAAAGCTACGTTGTCGTTGTTCGCCACGATGGCGGTCGGAAGCGGAGTCGTGCTGTCCAGCCAATGCGCCACCGCCTGATAGCCGCCGTCTTCTGTAAAATCGGCGGGGATCAGCCAGTCCTCGCGCACCGGCAGCCCTTCGGCCTGCATCGCCTGCCGGAAGCCCTCCAGCTTGTCCGGTCCGGACCAGCGAAGGGGATCGCCCTGGATGAAGGCGATGTCGCGGTGCCCGAGACCGGCAAGATACCCGACGGCCTGCCGCATGCCCGAGCGGTTGTCGAAGTTGCTGACCAAGCGGTTAGGCTCGCGGCGGCCCGGCAGGTTTTGGTCCAGAACGCCTACCCGATGCCCTTCCCCAATCAGCTCCTCCACCAGCGGCTCGTAATTGGCGGTTCCGATGAACAGGCCGGCGTCGATCCGCTTTTGATAAAACGTCTCCTTTACCGCCCGCTGCTCTTCTTTGTCGCCGATCCGCCGGATGATGTGCGTCAGAACGTAATACCCGCGCAGGGAAGCGCTCTCGATCACCCGGGTGATCAGCATGTTGGTCAGGATGTCATTGGCGACGGGGGCGATGGATGTCAGGAACAGCCCGATCGTGCGCGAGTTTTTGCCCGCCATGATCTGGGCCGACAGATTGGGAACGTAGCGGTGGCGCTCGATGACCCGCATGACCTTTTCCCGCGTGGCCTCCGGCACATTCGGATAGTTGTTGATCACCCGGCTGACCGTGCTGCGGGAAACGCCGGCCAGCTTGGCGATTTCGGTGCTGTTAATCTCCATTTTCTTCAAGGGGTCTCATCCTTGTCATAAACACGTGTTCACAAGACAAATATACGCGCATTCAAAAGGGAAGTCAAACATTTAAAAAAACAAATTTAACACGTGTTTACAACAGGTAAGTTTGGGCAGTAGGCCATGAGCTTGGGAAATCGTGTATACTGTTAAGGAAAAATGAACCTCTGAGAGAATAGAAAAGAGATGGAGGCGGAGTGGGAGCGTGAAGGATTTTCTGGAGTTGGGGTATCCCCGAAAGCTATATACCGTGTTCGCTTTGCTGGCGGCGAGCGCCGTCTGCCTGGCGCTGGTTTACCGCATCGAGCTGCCGTCGGGGCAGCGGCCTTATCTGTTCATTTTCTGGAACATGTTCCTGGCCTGGCTCCCGGTTTTGTTTATGATCGCATTGGATGCGGCTTATTCCCTGCGCAAAGGGCTGCTCCGCACGCTGCTTCTGGCCGGCTTCGGGCTGCTGTGGCTGTTTTTTTATCCGAATGCGCCTTATATGATCACGGATCTTTTGCACGTCTTTGCCCGGTTTCCGATCGATCCCGATACAAGGTTTTGGGGCGCGATGCCTTTTTGGGACCATCTGTTTGCGATGTTTCTGGTTGCGCTGCTCGGGCTTCTGATCGGGGTTGTGGCGCTGCATTCCGTTCAGCGGCTGGTTCGCCGGTCGTTCGGGGAGCCGGCGGGGTGGGGGTTTGCTTTCGCCGTGCTGGGGATGTCCAGCTTCGGGATCTACCTCGGCCGGTTTTTGCGCTGGAACAGCTGGGAGCTGGCAACGATTCCGCGCGATTTGGCAAGGGAATTGTCTCTCCTGCTGGCCGACCGGTCCGGACTCGCGCACGCGGCGGAGTTCTGCGGGAAAATGTTCCTCGTTCTCCTCATCGGATACGCGGTGATGGTTCTGTTTGCGCGGGAAAACGGAAGCGGGGGAGGAGAAAGCCGGTCTTATTGATACACGGTTCCGCCCGCCCGCTCGCGCAGCTTTTCTTCATCCAGCACAAGGATGCGGCCTTTTCGTTTTTCGATGATGCCTTCCTCCGTCAAGCGAAGGATGATCCGGTTCAAATGCCGGTAGCTGGTGCCCAGCAGCTCCGCCGTTTCGGCCAGGCTGGAGGTGCGGATGCCCTCTGCGGCGCCTCCCGACCGCCCGGCGGCGCCCGGCAGGGAAAGCAGATAGCTGGAAAACCGGTTCTCGAGCGGATAGAGCAGGTTGATCGCCGACGCGTTGCCAAGGGTGTAAAGCTTATGGCTGAGCTGGCGGATCATAAACTGCAAAAAGGCCGGGTTTTCCCCCGCGCGCTCCAGCAGCGCCGTTCGCTCCGCCAGCAAAAGCCGGCAGTTTCCCACGGCTTCCACCATGTTTTTCACCGGATAATCCCCGAAAAGCTCCACGTCGCCGATAATGGCCGGCGGATGCATAAAGCGCAGAAGCATCGACTTGCCGTTCGGCAGCAGGTTATAAACCTTCAATTTCCCCTCGATCAGAAAAAATAGCCCTTCCGGCTTGGCGTCAGCGATGCAGACCGCTTCGCCGTGCCCGTAAAGCCGAAGCTCCATCGTTTCCGCGACCGCTTCTCCGAACTGCCCGACAATCCCGTTTGTTTCCGCGGCCGCACGGATTTCCGCGCGGTCCGATACTCGTTTCATCCCAATCCCTCCTGCCCCTCGATTAAACGCCGCGGAAAACCGAAAAGCCGCCCGGCGGGCGGCGTTCCGGCGGCGGTATAGATCCCCGTGGAAGGCGCACCTTCCAAAATCATGTCCCGGGCTTCAGCCGCGCCGGGACAGCGACGACTCGCGAACCACGAGCCGGTGCGGAATCAGCACGCGGTTGTGGCTGATGATGTCGCCCTTGATCAGCCGGTGCAGCATCTGCGAAGCGGCGTACCCGAGCTCGTAAATGCCGATGTCCATGCTGGTCATGGGCGGCGAAGCAAGCTCCGCCACGGGCAGATTGTTAAAGCCGAGCAGGCAGACGTCGTTCGGGACGGAATACCCCAGCTCGGTCAGGCCGCGCAGCACCCCGAAGCCAACCATGTCGTCGATGACGACAAAGCCGGTCGGTTTGTCCGGCTGGCTCATGATCAGGGACATGGCCCGATATCCGCTTTCCTGGAGAAAATCGCTGTCCATGATCCATTCGGGCCGGTGCGGGATGCCGCTTGCTTCGAGGGCGTCCTTGTAGCCTTCGAGCCGGTCGATGGAAAGCATCAGGTTCGGCGGGCCGCCGACAAAAGCAATCCGCTGATGCCCCTGCTCGATCAAGTGGCGCGTCGCGTCAAAGGCGGCTTTCCGGTTGTCCGTGTCCACGGAATAAATGCTTTCGGCGGCTTCGCTTCGCCCGATCAGCACGAAGGGGAAGTCCTGTTTGCGCAAAAAGTCGATCACCGCATCGTTCTTGCGGGAATAAAGCAACAGAATTCCGTCTACCTTGCGGCCTTTGACAAGCCGGGCAACCCCGTCGATTTCTTCACGTTCCGACGAGCCGGAGGTCATCACCAGGTCGATCCCCGCCCGGGCGCATTGAGTCAAAACGCCCCGGATCAATTCGGAGAAAAACAGGTTCATAAACAGTTCGCCCGCCGGACGGGGCAGCACCAGCGCCACCGAATTGGTCGTGCGGGAAACCAGGCTTTTGGCAATGCTGTTCGGGACGTAGCCCATTTCATCCATGATGGTGCGAATCCGCTCGGAGGTTTCAGCACTGATCCGCGAGCTTCCGGAGATGACGCGGGAAACGGTAGAAGGGGAGACTCCTGCTTTCTTGGCGACATCAATTATAGTCACGGCCATGTAGGTTCCTCCCGTGTACAAACGTTTGTCTTTCCCTGATACTCTAACTTAATTTTCACAACATGTAAACAGGGCTGCTTTTGGCGGATTGAGGAAAAACAAGAAATTAAGAATGGAAGAGAAATCGGGCGATTTTGAGAGATTGACCCGGATTTATTGGCAGTATTGGCAAAACCAATCACTTTTGTGCATTTGCGCTTTATTGTATGATTCATTTGCGCAGAATCAAGCGCTTACAGTTGCGCAAACGGGGACAAACGCAGAAAAAACGGACTTTATCGCAGAAAAACATGTTCTTGAATGCGCAAACGTTTGCTCGGTAATCGGCAAAACATTTTTTTATTCGAAAGGTGGGTTTTTTCAAATGAAATTAAAAAAAGCGGCAACATTCCTCATGGCGGTTTCGATGGTTGCTACGATGTCCGCATGCGGCAAAGGCGAAAGCGGCTCAAGCGCCTCTCCGTCAGCTTCCGCCGCTCCCTCGGCATCCGAAGCTCCGTCCAGCTCAACGGCTCCTGCCGCACTGGTTCCCGAAGAGGGAGCTACGCTGAAAATTTGGGAAGATAAGCCTCAGCAGGGCTTCCTTGAAGAGCGCCTGAAGGAATTTACGGACAAATACGGCGTAACGGTTACATACGAAGAATTGCCGCCGACCGATCAAGTCACCAAGCTGACCACGGACGGTCCTGCCGGTCTTGGTGCCGACATCGTCGTCTTCCCCCACGACCAGGTGGGCCGCGCCGCGCAAGCCGGACTCATTCTTCCCAATGACGTTTTCGCTGACGAAGCCACGTCCGCAAATGCGGAAAATGCCGTCCGTGCGGTGACTTTCGACGATGTCCTGTACGGCTATCCGTACAATATCGAAACCTATGCCCTGTTCTACAACAAAAAACTGTTCCCTACGCCCCCTTCGACCTTTGACGAAATTATCGAATTCGCCAAAACCTACAACGATCCCAAAAACAACAAATACACGCTTATGTGGGAGCTGCAGCAGTTTTATTACGACTTTAGTTTCCTGGCTACGACCGGCGGCTATGTATTCGGCGACAACAACACCAACAAGGATGATATCGGCCTGAACAACGAAGGAGCGGTTGAAGGCGCCAAATTCATGCAATCCCTCAAGGATTCGGTCCTGCCGCTCAAAACCGGCGATGTCAGCCTGGACATCAAAACCGGGCTGTTTACCTCCGGTACGCTGGCTCTGGACTTCAACGGCCCGTGGAGAATCGGCGATTACCGCAATGCCGGGGTGGATTTCGGTGTAGCTCCGCTGCCTTCCTTCAACGGCAAGCCGATGACCTCCTTCTCCGGTGTAAAAGCCTATTATGTCAACGCTTTTACAAAATATCCGAACGCCTCCAAGCTGCTGGCCGAATTCTTGTCCAGCAAGGAGTCGCAATTGAAGAACTTCGAAACGACCGGCAGCCTGCCTTCCAACAAGGAAGTAGCCGCCGATCCGAAGGTGAGCGGCGACCCGTTCAATCAAGCGTTCCTGAAGCAATTTGAGAATTCGATCCCGATGCCTTCCCTCCCTGAAATGAATAGTGTCTGGAATCCGATAACCTCCGCCATGACCGACATTTGGGATGGAGGCACGGATGTTAAAACCTCCTTGGACAAAGCCGTTGAGCAAATCAAGGATGCCATGAAGACCTCGGAATAACAAACAGCCGCTTTCAGAGAATCACCCGCCGCAGCCATAGGCGGGTGATTCCGACTTATCGTGGAGAGGAGCCATACGTCATGAAACAGCACCGCAAAACGGCTGCGATTTTATCTGTCCTGGTGCAAGGCTTGGGCCAAATTTATAACGGGCAGCGAATAAAAGGGATTTTGCTCGCCGGGCTCGAGGCTTTGGGGCTTTTTTATCTGATTCCCAGGTTCGGTCATGCCATATGGGGACTGACGACCCTTGGCGAGACGACTCAGAAATTTGTAAAGGTGAACAATTCGACCGTTCTTCAGAAAGGCGACCACTCCATCTTCCTGCTGCTTGACGGAATGATCGTCCTGCTTATCTTCCTTATTTTTGCGCTCATTTATGTTCTTAATATCCACGACGCCTACAAAACGGGAAAACTCCGGGAAGAAGGCAAGACACCTCCCGCCTTTTCCAAATCGCTCGCCAATCTGACCGACAATTATTTCCCGCACTTAATGCTGTCTTTGCCGGCGCTGGGGGTATTGTTTTTTACCATCATGCCGATTTTGTTTACGGTCCTTCTGGCTTTCACGAACTACTCCTCGCCTGATCATATTCCGCCGGCCAAGCTGGTGGATTGGGTCGGTTTTCGCACGTTCGGCGATCTGGTCCAAATGAAGTCCTGGAGCCAAACCTTTTTCGGCGTGCTGTGGTGGACCATTTTCTGGGCCGTTGCGGCGACGGTGACCACTTATTTCGGGGGCATGCTGGTGGCCCTCCTTATCGAACAAAAGGGGATCCGGTTCAAGAAATTGTGGCGCACTATCTTCATTCTTCCGTACGCCGTTCCTCAGGTCATTTCCCTGCTGATTATGAGAAACCTTTTTAACGGGCACTTTGGCCCCATTAATCAGTATTTTAAAGCGTTCGGTCTGGATGGCCTTCCCTGGCTGACGGATCCTTTCTGGGCAAAAGTAACCGTTATCGTCGTCAACATGTGGGTCGGGATTCCGGTAAGCATGGTGTTGATTCTCGGCGTCCTGACATCGATTCCGAAAGATCTGTATGAAGCGGCCGAAGTGGACGGCGCCACTCCTTTTCAGAAATTTCGCATTATCACGCTGCCGTTTATCCTGTTCACAACGGTGCCGGTTCTCATCATGCAATTTGCCGGCAATATCAACAATTTTAACGTCATTTACCTGCTGACCAACGGCAATCCGATGAAAGGCGACTATCAATTCGCGGGTGCCACGGACTTGCTGGTTACCTGGCTGTATAAGCTGACGCTCGACAACAGCAAATTCAATATGGCCGCCGCAATCGGAATTATCATCTTCCTTATTATCGCCTCGTTCTCCATCTGGAATTTCCGGCGCTCACGGTCGTTTAAAGAGGAGGATATGATCCAATGAAGAAAAAACAAAATGCTTTTAGACTGACGATCAGTTATCTCATCCTTATAGCGGCCACGGTTGTTGCGGTTTATCCGGTGCTGTGGATTGTGTTGTCTTCCTTTCGGCCGGGGACGGCTCTGTACAGCCCGGATTTTATCCCCAGCCGTTTTACGCTCCTTCATTATAAGGAGCTGTTTACCACCAAAACCTTTTTGTACGGCACCTGGTATCTGAACACCTTGAAAATCGCTACCTTTTCGATGATTCTGTCTACGTTCCTGGTGACGCTCGGCATGTACTCGTTGTCGAGGTTCCGCTTTAAGGGGCGGCAGACCGCTTTGACGCTTATGCTGGTGCTTGGCATGTTCCCGAGCTTTATGAGCCTCACCGCGATTTACATCATCCTGATGCAGATCAACCTGCTGGACACCCATACGGCCATCGTGCTTGTTTATTCGTGCGGAGCGGTGCTTGGCGGATTTATTGTAAAAGGGTTCTTTGATACCATTCCCCGCAGTCTGGATGAAGCGGCCCGCATCGATGGCGCGAGTCACCTGAAGGTCTTCACCCGGATCATCCTTCCGTTGTCCCGTCCCATGCTTACCTATGTCGCGCTGACAAGCTTCGTTGGACCGTGGATGGACTTTATCTTTGCCCGGCTCGTGCTTCGCACCAAGGAAAAATGGACGGTTGCGGTCGGCATGTGGGATTTGGTCAGCCGGTATCAGGACAGCAACTTTACCTTGTTTGCGGCCGGGGCCGTGTTGATCTCCATTCCGATCACGCTGCTGTTCTTCTTTTTGCAGCGCTTCCTGGTGCAGGGTTTGACATCGGGAGCAAACAAAGGATGAGGAGGGCGAAGAATCCGGTGGACCGCCGAAAAGGGAGACGCAGCCCGGCTTCTTCTTTCAAGTGGCGGGGAGGCGTTCCTTCGGTCGCCCTGGCGCTCCTGCTGGCCGGAACGGGGGTTCTCGCCGGCTGCAGCCGGGGCGGCGGCACGGCGGGGGAAAGCGGAAAACCGGCGGCGGCGGAAAGCGGGAGTTCGACGGCGGCAGAAAGCGGAAAACGGGGCGCTTCCGCCTCTGCGCCGGCTGTGTCGCAAAAGCCTTTGGCGTCGCCGGGATTAACGGCGGCGGCCGCGCACCAAAAGCCGACCGCCGTCTATTACGAGATTTTCGTCCGCTCCTTTTACGACACGAACGGCGACGGGATCGGGGACCTGAACGGCGTGACGGCCAAGCTCGACTATCTCGCCGACCTTGGCGTCGGCGGCATCTGGCTGATGCCGGTGATGCCGTCGCCCAGCTACCATGGGTATGATGCGACCGACTATTACGCGGTGAATCCGGATTACGGAACGCTGGAGGACTTCAAGCGGCTGACGGCGGAAGCGCACAAGCGGGGCATCAAGGTAATTGTGGATCTGGTTGTGAATCATACCAGCGCCGGGCATCCCTGGTTCAAGGAAGCGGCCTCCGGCAAGAACGGCAAGTACCGTGACTGGTACGTTTGGGCGGAGGACCGCGGCGTTTCCCCGTCCGGCCAAAGCTCCGCGTCCTCGGGCCCGGCCTGGGCCGAAAAGAACGGCTCGCATTACCTGGCCATTTTTTGGAACGGGATGCCGGATTTGAATTTCGACAACCCCGACGTTCGCGCGGAGATGATCCGGGCGGGGCGGTTCTGGCTGGAGCAGGGGGCGGACGGCTTCCGCCTCGACGCCGCAAAGCACATCTACGAGGATTTCACGGCGGACAAAGGGAAGCCGGCGGTGATGGTGAAGAATGCGGCCTGGTGGAAGGAGTTTCGCCAAGGTTTGGCCGCCGTGAACCCGGACGTGTATCTCGTCGGCGAAGTGATGGACTCGGCGGGAGCGATCGGGCCGCTTTTGGGCGAAGGGCTGGATTCCGCGTTTAACTTTGACCTCGCGGGTTTGCTTGTGGATGCGGCGCGCTCCGAAACCGCGCCCGATGTGGCGGGCAGGCTGGAGAACATCTACGCCTACTACTGCCGCATGTCGGGCGGAAAGTTTGTCGACGCCGTATTCCTCGCCAACCACGACCAGAACCGGGTCATGTCCGAGCTGCGGGGCAACCCCGATCACGCCCGCACGGCGGCGGCGCTTCTCCTGACGCTGCCGGGGAACCCGTTTCTTTATTACGGCGAGGAGATCGGAATGAAAGGCACGAAGCCCGACGAGGAGATCCGGGAGCCGTTCCTTTGGAACGAAAACGGCCGGCCGGGCGGCGGCCAGACGGCCTGGGAGCCGATCCGGGAAAACCGCGATCGGCCGGATTCGGCCGAAGCCGGGCTGCGCGATCCGGATTCGCTGCTGAACCGCTACAAGGAGCTGATCGCCTGGCGCAAGGCGGAGCCCGCGCTTGGCGAAGGCGGCATCGCCGCATATGCTTCCGGCAATCCGGGCGTGCTGGCGTTTGTGCGGACGCACGGCAGCGGCCCTGTGCTGGTGGCGCACAACCTCACCGGCCGGGCGCAAACCATCCGGCTGGAGGCTTCGCCTACCGGGGCAGCCTTCGCCCAGGTTGCGCGAGCAACCGCGGAGGGCTGCGCGGTCAAGGACGGAGCGCTGACGCTTCCGCCGTATACGACGGCGATTGTTAAGCCGTAGTCCGAACGGCGGCAAACGCTGCGGGCGAGGCGGGTGCGACGGGCGGAACCGGGGGCGCAAGCTGGAGCCCCCAGAGGGCCGGAGCGCGGGAGCGGGGCGCGGCGGCGAGCCGGGCGGAACCGGAG